>DASYWL010000211.1:0-9438 GCA_035936055.1 Thermomicrobiales bacterium | reverse complement strand
AATCAGCAACAGCGCCGCGACCGTGATGGCAGGTCGACCAACCGGTACTCCCCTGCCTGCCCCCACCGCAACCCTCGCACGGGCGACCCCGGGTCTCCATGTTTGTGCACGGCCCATCGGGTTCTGGGGGCGTCCCAGAGCCTGCTGGCCTCCGCCCAGCAGGCTCGCCAGCATATGGCAGCCCCGGTCAACGAGCGGCCGTGATGATACCCGGCCGGAAGATCACCTTCAGGCTCGGCTTCTGGCCGTACATCAGCACGCCCATGCGATAGATGCGGGCCGCCAGCCTGACGGCCAGGTAGCCGCTGACCGCCAGCAGCGCGATACTGAGCAGGATCTCCCACAACTCCGGATCCCCGAGCAGGATGCGGGGCACCATCGCCAGCGGGGACGTAAATGGAAAGATCGAGACCACCTGCGCGACGATGCTGTCCGGTGCTCCCAGCGTGAAAAGCGCCCCGAAGAAGCCCAGCACCACCGTGAAGGTCATCGGCGCCATCACCGTCTGCACGTCTTCCTGGCGGCTCACCAACGAGCCCACGCCGGCGTAGAGCGCAGCGTACAACAGAAATCCGAGCAGGAAGTAGATCAGGAAGAAGCCGACCAGCTGCACCGAGATGGCGCCGAAGTCGATCCCGGAGAGGTGGATACCGGTCGCGTCGAGCGCGTCCGCCAGCGCCTCCTGTGAGTAGAGCCCGATGCCGGCGATCGCGAGCGTTGGGAGGATCTGCGTCAGCCCGGCGAGCCCGATGCCGATGATCTTGCCGTACATCAGCTCGGTCGGCGACGCCGCGTTGATCATGATCTCCATGATGCGGGAGCTCTTCTCCTCCACGCCGCCCTGCGCGACCCACATGCCATAGATCAGGACCACCATGTACATCACCAGCGCGGCCACGTAGGCGACGCCGTAGCGGAAGCCCTGCTCGGTCTCGGCGTTGTCCGCCTCGGCCTCACCGACGGCCTGCATCACCATATTGGGCAGGGACCGCACCTCTCGGGCCTGCTCGGGATCGACGCCGATTCGCACCAGTTGATCCCGCAGCGCCAGCTCCCCGGCCAGCGCCTGTATCACCACCGCCGTCTGGTCGGTGGCGCCGTCCTCGTCGGTATAGGTAAAGGCAAGCGCCCCGTCGGCGCCCCGCTCGATCTCGAGCACGGCATCGGCGTCGCCGGCCTCGATCGCCCGCACGGCATCGGTATCGCCCGGCGCAGCCCGTAGTTCGATCTGGTCACCGAGTCCCGTATGCGCGATGAATGCGACCGTATCGGCAACGATCTCGGGCTGGTCGGTGCGGTTGACGATCAGCACCTCCTCGGTACTCGTGCCCTCGTCTCCGCCGAAGATCGCCGAGAGCGCCACCGGCGCGAGGATGAGCCCGAGCACGATCACGATCTGGACGATCGTCGCGATGATGAAGCTGCGCCGGCGGATTTTCTGGAGCCACTCTCGTCGTGCAACGAGTCGGATTCTGGAGGGCCGGACACTCACGCTACTGCCTCCCCGTGCTCGCTCCTGGATGCCTCAATCCGCGCGATATCCTCCGCGGTCGCCCCGGATTGCCGCACGCGCGTGAGGAAGACGTCGTTGAGCGACGGCACGGTCACCTCGAAGAGCTCCACCGTCTCGCCGCGCGCGAGCACATCGCGCAGGATGCGCTGGGCCACCGCCTCATCGGGGATCTGCATCTCGATATGGTCGCGGAGCTGCTGCCGAATCTCGACCTCCGGATAGGGATCGAGCCACTCCAGGCGCTCGTCGCCGGCAACCCCGACCCGCAGGATCTTGACATCGATGCTCTCGCGCACTGCCTCGACATCACCCGCCACGAGCAGCCTGCCGCGATGAATGATCGCGACATCCTCACAGAGCCGCTGCGCCTGCGAGAGCTGATGCGTGGAGAAGATGATCGTCTTGCCCCGCGCCTTCATCTCGTTGAACGCCGCCTCCATCTGGGCGATGTTGACGGGGTCGAGTCCGCTGAACGGCTCGTCGAGGATCAGGATCTCCGGATCGTGCAGCACTGCCGCGAGGAACTGGATTTTCTGCTGGTTCCCCTTGGAGAGCTGCTCGATGGTCTTGTGCCGGTTCTCCTCGATATCCAGCCGCGCCAGCCACTCGTCGAGCGCCGCCTGCGCCGCACGCTTCTCTGCACCGTAGAGTTGCGCGAGAAAGAGCAGTTGCTCCTGCACCGTCATCTTGGGGTAGAGCCCGCGCTCCTCCGGCAGGTAGCCGAACTCCTGCCGCGCGATCTGCCGGTTGGACATCCCGTTCCATGTGATGGTGCCACTGTCGGGCCGCAGGATATCGAGCACCATGCGCATCGCCGTGGTCTTGCCGGCGCCGTTCGTCCCGAGGAATCCGAACATCCGGCCTTCCTGAACGGTGAACGAGACGTCGTCGATTGCCAGGAACCCGCCGAACCGCTTGGAGACATGGTCGATGACCAACGCCATAGAAATCGAACCTTTCGGGTCAAATGGTGCACGGACGGGGGCATGACCCGCCGTGCTAGGCTCTCACAAGTATGCCGGGAACGTATCACACGGCGCTGCACGATATGTCACGACGCGCATCATTCCGTGCGCCGACGTTCCCCATGAGCCCGATCGGAAAGGCAATCCCATGAGCGCGAATTCAGCGAAACGGATCATCCCCTACGGCGCGTGGCCATCGCCGATCATCCCGGAGATGCTCACCGCCCAGATCATCCGACTCGGACCGCCCGCCGCCGATGGCGCCACACGCTACTGGCTGGAGGCGCGCCCTTCCGAAGCCGGCGTCAACCGCCTCGTGCGCCAGCGGGGCGATGGCAAGCCCGAGCCGATCACCCCGCTGGAGATCAATGTTCGCTCGGCCGTGCACGAGTACGGGGGAGGCGCGTGGGCCGTCCGTGATGGCGTCGTGATAGTCTCCAACTACGCGGACAACCGCCTCTACCGTCTCACGGATGGGGCGGAACCCGCATCGATCACGCCGGAGAACCCCGATTGGCGCTACGCCGACCTGCTGCTTGATCCCGAGCGCGGCCGCATCATCGCGGTGCGCGAGGACCACTCGATGAAAGATGCCGAGCCGGTCAACACGCTGGTGCTGCTCGACGTTGACGGCCCCAACGAGGACGGCGGCCGCGTCCTCGTCTCCGGCTCAGACTTCTTCGCCTCCCCTGCCCTCACTGCCGATGGGCAGCACCTCGCCTGGCTGGCATGGAACCACCCGCTGATGCCGTGGGACGGCTGCGAGCTGTGGACCGCCGAACTGGGAGGCGGCACCACGCTCAGAAAGCTGCGCCACATCGCTGGTGACGCGCAGGAGTCGATCTTCCAGCCACGCTGGGCCGACAACGGCAGCCTCGTCTTCGTCTCGGACCGCACCGGCTGGTGGAACCTCTACCGGCAGGACCTCAGCGCCGACGACGCCACCGCGCTCTGTCTCATGGAGGCCGAGTTCGGCGTGCCGCAGTGGGTCTTCGGCATGTCGACGTGGGACTTCGCGCCGGACGGCAGCATCGTCTGCCTGTGGACACAAGACGGGACCTGGTCGATCGGACGCCTGCCAACCGACGGCGGCGAGCTGCGATCGTACGCAACGCCCTTCACCGTGATCGGCGACATCCACGTGCAACCGGAAACTAACCAGGCGCTGATGATCGCCTCATCGCCCGAGGCACCAAAGCAGGTCATCGCGCTGGATATCGAATCCGGCAACGACGTCACCCTGCGATACTCCTCCGAGATCGAGTTGCCCGAAGGCACGATCTCCGTGCCGGAGCCCATCAGCTGGCCCACGACCGGTGGCGCGACTGCTCACGGCATCTTCTACCCGCCGGCCTCGGCGGAAGCGGCCGGGCCGGCTGGCGAGCGGCCGCCGCTGATCGTCAAGAGTCACGGCGGCCCGACCAGCATGACCACGGCCGATCTCGACCTTGGCATCCAGTTCTGGACGAGCCGCGGCTTCGCCTACCTCGATGTCAACTACGGCGGCAGCACCGGCTACGGGCGGGCCTATCGGGAGCGGCTGATCGGCAACTGGGGCATCGTCGACGTCGAGGACTGCATCGCCGGGGCCCACTGGCCCGCCGAGCAGGGGCGTGTCGACGGCAACCGCATGGCCATCAAAGGCGGCAGCGCCGGAGGCTACACCACCCTCGCCGCGCTCACCTTCCACGATGCCTTCCGGTCCGGCGTGAGCTCCTATGGCATCGGCGACCTCGAGACGCTCGCGCGGGACACGCACAAGTTCGAGTCGCACTACCTCGACTCGCTGGTTGGCCCCTATCCGGCAGAGAAGGCACGCTACGAGGCGCGCAGCCCGATCCACCACGTCGAGCGGCTCAGCTCCGCGATGCTGCTCCTGCAGGGGCTGGAGGACAAGGTGGTGCCGCCCGACCAGGCGGAGACGATGGCGCAGGCGGTGCGCGACAACGGGATGCCGGTGGCGTTGCTCATGTTCGAGGGCGAGGGGCACGGCTTCCGCCGGGCGGAGACAATCCACCGGGCACTGGAGGCCGAACTCTCGTTCCACAGCCAGATCTTCGGCTTCCCGCACCCCGAGGGCATCACCCCACTGCAGATCGAGAACATGCGCCCACCGGGCCGGTAGCCCGGCAGGATCATGACCACCGTCCCACAAGAAAACGAGTTGCAGGACGGCCGACGCAGCGCTGATAGAAGTCGTGCTGATTGAAACCGTAGGGCCAGATCTTGTGTCTGCCCGCCGGATCGGCACAAGTCCGGTCCCTGCAGGCCGTTCCGTGTCGAAACGACCTTCCGGCAATAGGCTCCGTTCGCCGTGTGCGGGGCTCTAGCGGATCACGTGCTCCATCGTATCGGCTCGCACCGCCTGTGGGTCCTGTGCCGCCGCGGGGCCAGGCGGACGGGGAGTGGTGTCCCTCCGCGGGTCGCGCCGCTTTTGTCGCCGCATGGCATCGCGGTGACGCTGCCAGGTGGCATTGACGTAGGTACCGAACAGGATCACATGCGCGAGCGCGTAAAATGCGATGACCATCAGCGATATGAGACCGAGCACCAGGCCGTACCGGTTCGCGCCGCCGACCATCCGCAGGTAGATCGGGAAGGCCTGCGTCACGAGCAGGAAGAGCAGCGACGAGATCACGGCGCCGGGCCAGACGTCGGGCATGCGCTGCTTGGCGTTCGGCACCAGCCGGAAGATCGTCACGAAGAGTCCATATGCCGCGACCACCGCCAGCGCGTAGGAGAGCAGCTGCCCCTGTCCGCTGGCCAGCACCCAGCGCCGAAAGACCACCGGGAGATCGCCGGCGTTGGCGACGAAGAAGGTCGGCACGACCGACGCCGCCACCGAGATCAGGAAGAAGAGCGCGAAGAGCAGGATCACGATGAATCCGCGCTGCTTCTCCTTGAGATAGCCAGCATTCGGCACGCCGTAGATGCGGTTCATGCTGCGCGCCATGGCGCTCACGAAGCCGGTGCCCACCCACGCGAAGCCAAGCAGGCTCAACGCGCCGAAGAGCCCACTGTTGCGCCGTGCCTCGAACGCCGCCGTGAAGGCATCATTCGAGGCGCTGGATGGCAACACCCAGGCAATCGTCAGGATCGCCTGCTGCAGCACGCGACCATCCTGCAAAAAGAGGCCCGCGACCGAGATGAGCAGCAGGAACATCGGCACGACCGCCACGAGCGCCTGGAAAGCAACCGCCGACGCCAGGTCGGTCGCATTGGCCCGCTGGTAGCCTTCGATCATCCAGCGTACCAGACGCTGCATCACCAGCCGGAGATCGGAAACGTCCTCCGTGTCCTCCGGATCGAAGAAGTGGTCCGGCGGGCGAATCATGCCCTCCACTTCGTGCTCGAGCGCCCCGAGCCGTGCCTCGGTGGCGGAACCAACCGTGATCATCGTGTGGGCCTCCTGCGCAAGAACTCCGCCATCCGCTTCAGCGGTCCGACACGGTCGGGCTCAGGTTCCTCATCGAGCGCGACCGGTTCGTCCTGCGGCCGCTTGACCACCACCAGTGGCGTGAAGAGACTCCACATCTCGACCACCGACCCATGGGCGAAGCGGAACGTCTCCACCCCCTTGGCGGTGACGGGCTTGCCGTTGGGGGCAATCCCGAAGAACTCACCCACCTGCGTACCCGATAGCGTCACGCGTGCCACCACCATATCCCCGTCCACCATGATACCGTCCGGGACGATCCTGCCGTTCGGGAAAGCGGCGCGGAACTGTGTCACCAGTTGCTTGTAGCCGGAGAGTCCCTGAACTTGGCCTGGAGCGGGCGACCGATCGACCACGTCCACGGCAACGATGTCGTCCAGGCGTCGCAGATCGCCGGTTTCATAGACACGATAGAGTTCGGCGATGATCGACTTGCGCGTCTCGGCGTCTCGACTCATGAACAGGTCGGCGCCGATCCACGCGAGCGCCACCGCGACCATTGCGGCGAGCCCGAGTCGGCTGAGGTTGTCCTGGAATGAGTCGGCTGCCCGAGCAACGGTTGCCGCCTTCGGGACCGCCACCGTGACGAATCCCGCTGTGACGAGGCTTCCATCGGCGAGCCGCACCACAATCGGCTCACCGGCGTAGATGTACTCCTCATCTTCGATATCTTCGACCGATGCGCCATTCGGATCCTCGACCATGACCTCCACGACCCGATCGTCGAACACCGGGCCGATCGCGTCCGGATCCTGAGGAGAGCGCAAGAGCAACCTGCCTTCTTCACTGTAGACGCTGAAAACCGTCCCTTCCGGCAGATTGGCGATGGTGGCGAAGGTGTCGAGCGCACCGAGATTGAGCGAGGCGAAGACGATGCGTCTCGGGTCCTCGGCCCCCGGCGGCACCGGTGCGGCGAACGTCACGCTCGGCTCACCCACAAACGGCCCCGCCTCCTGGATACCGATCAGCAGTTCGTCGGTCTCGAACGCTTCCTCGACGAACGACGGGTCGCCGAGGATGCCGCTGAGATCGCCCCCGGGGCCAGAGCAGAAAACCGTGCCGTCCTCGGTCACGACCCCGATGTTGTCGAACTCCTCGTTGATGGCGAGCAGCTCCGCCATGAGTTCAGAGCAGGCCTCGGCGTCATTACCGCGAACTTCCTCCAGCCGCACGTTGGTCGCCAGCAGCTGCTGGGCTTGCTCGAAGATCCTGCGCTGATCGGCCGCGGCGAGGCGAACGAGCCGGTTCGCCGTCTCCTGCCCCTCGGCGAGAGCGTCATCGCGCTGCTGGTTGGCGGTGAGGAGCAGCAGACCAAGCGCCGGCAGCGAACCGAGCAGCACCAGCAGCGTCAGCCGGAACCGGAGACTGTGGAAGACCGAGAATCGACCGAGCCAGCGGACCGGCGCGAGCAGCAATCTCATGCGCTGTTCCCTTCCGGACGCACGCTACCCACCCGTCGTGGCTGCCGGTCATCTCGAGGAATGGTCATGCTCGCCCGCCTTTTCTGTGGGACCCAGTACTCATGAATCGCATTCTCTGTGACAATGCCTGCAGCGACTGAACGCGACGCAAGCCAGGTGGAGTTCCCTCAATGATACAGACCAAGCTGGAGGCCGTGCTGCAGGCAATCGACAGCAATGCCGATGTCGACCGGGGTGACCTCTTCACCCTCGTGCGCCAGCCGAGCATCAGCGCCCAGAACGTGGGCGTGCGCGAGTGTGCGATGCTGGTACGCGACTACATGGAGCGTGCTGGTCTCAGCACTCGCCTGCTGGAGACCAGCGGCCACCCGATGGTACTCGGTACGTGGCTCGAGGCCGGGCCGGACAAGCCAACCATCCTCTTCTACGGCCACTACGACGTGCAGCCGCCCGAACCGCTGGAGCTGTGGGAGTCGGAGCCATTCGAGCCAGTTGTCCGCAACGGGCGCATCTATGCACGCGGTGTCGCCGACAACAAGGCACAGTTCTTCAGCCACCTCAAGGCGATTCGGCACTGGATGGAGCAGACCGGCGAGCTGCCGGTGAACGTCAAGTTCCTCGCCGAGGGCGAGGAAGAGGTCGGCAGCCCGCACTTGGCCGAGATTGTGGCCCAGTATACCGACGACCTGCGAGCCGACATCGTCTACACCTCCGACGGCCCGGTGCAGGACACTGCGTACCCCGAGATTTGCTTCGGTGTGCGCGGCATGCTCTACATCGAGCTGCGCGCGACCGGTCCCAGCCGCGATGTCCACTCGGGACACTGGGGCGGCGTGGCGCCCAACCCGGCATGGATGCTGGTCGACGCCCTCCGGACGATGCGTGACGAGGCGGGCAACATCACGATTGATGGCTTCTTCGACGAGGTGAAGGATCCGACCCCGGCTGCCCGCGCCGCGATGGACAATCTTCCCTTCGACGTGCAGGAGATGCTCACCCGCGTTGGCTTGGACGCGATGGTGCCACCCGCCGAGCTGCCATGGGCAGACCGTATCATGGCGCGCCCGACGCTCAACATTGCGGGCTTCACCAGCGGCTACGGTGGTCCTGGCTCCAAGACGATCATCCCGTCGAAGGCGACGGTGAAAATCGACATGCGGCTCGTGCCGGATCAGACGCCGGACGAGATCTGGGAGAAGGTAAAGGCGCACGTCGAGAAGCACGCGCCAAGCGTCGAGGCCGTGCGGCTGGACGGGGGCATGGTGCCATCCTATACACCGGTCGAGCACCCGATGGCGGACCTCGTGCGTGCGGCCGTCGAGCGCGGCTTCGGCACACGACCGGTTGACGTGCCGCTGGTCGGCGGCAGCCTGCCAGACGCCGTCTGGACGAAGACACTTGGCACGCCATCGTTCCTCGTGCCCTATGGCGACCCGGAGCAGGCCAACCACGCGCCGAACGAGTCCTACGCCGTTGACCGCTTCCATCAGGGCATCCGCACCAGCGCCATCCTCCTCGCCGAGCTGGCCCGCTTGGAGCCTGACGCCCCGTAGAAACCGGTATCCCGAACGGCATCGCCGGCCCGCAGCGAGACTCGCTTAATCCTGCAGGGACTGACCTTCAACGGCGGTCAGTCCCTGCGTCACTCCGTGTGTGAGCGACCGTCAGCTCCGCACCACCCGGGTGATCGCCTCGCCGGTTCCCGCCGCCTCGATCAGGGCGAGCACGACGGCCAGCGCCAAAGCGCCATCCTCCGGCGTCACGATCGGCGACGGCGTTCCCGCCAAGGCGCACTGGGCAAAGTGCGCCAGCTCGGTGCCTAGCGCTCCCGTCACCGCCCCGTGCACCTCCGGCCCGTAGGTCACATCGGGGAAGCCACTGCCCTCACCAGTCCAGATGCGCAGCGGCGCCGGATCGAGCTGTGTCCGCGCCACGCCATCCGTGCCGATGACGTTCAGCGCGTCGTCGGTGGCGATCTCGGCACCGGCGGGCAGATTCCACACTGTCTCGATGGTACCCACCGTACCGTTCTCAAACTCCAGCAGGCCCCAGAGCCCGTGAGCGCCGGCGTCCCGACTCGCAAGACGATCGATTGCCTGCACG
>DASYWL010000210.1:0-3515 GCA_035936055.1 Thermomicrobiales bacterium | reverse complement strand
AGGCCGGAGCCGAAGGATCCCCCGCCATCGCCCAGAGGCAATGGCGATCTCGTCTTCTTGCCGACCGGTATGACCAGCGCGCGAGCCCTGTCTCCCATCACGATTCGCTTCGCGCGGGGACGCACCGACGGGCTCAGCGTGACGGTGGTTGCGCGATGACAAGGACCGAACTCTGGTTCCTGTCCACAAACCCGCACATCGAAGTGCAGGTCTACGCGCTGAGGCGCGCGACGTCGGCACCAAGGGCAGCGAGCGCGGCTGTCAACGTGTAGACCCGGGCTGAGACGCCCGGGTTTTCGTCGTGGCCGATATGTTGCGGCAACGCCCGCGAGACGATTCGTGTCACCGAGGGAACCACCATCATGACCGATACGGCCCCCGATCGCCTCCACCTCGAAGACGATGGCACCTTCCCGAACAACGGGCTGCCGGTACTCCTCTGGCGCAGCGCGATCTTGACGAACGGCGACACCGCCTCCGCCATCGAAGATCGCTTCCATGCCAACGGCTGGGGTGGCTCCTGGCGGAACGGCATCTTCACGTACCACCACTACCACTCGACGGCCGCGGAGGTGCTCGGCATCGCCCGCGGGTCGGTCACCATCCAGCTCGGCGGCCCGAGCGGCGAGACCCTCGACCTCGCTGCCGGAGACATCGCCCTGCTCCCAGCCGGCACCGCGCACAAGAACCTCGGGCAGTCGGACGACCTGCTCGTGATCGGCGCCTATCCACCCGGCCAACGACCAGACATGCTGCGCGGTGAGCCGGACGAGCGGCCTGAGGCGGATCAGAACATCGCCACCGTGCCCCTGCCTGCCACCGATCCGGTCACGGGCGATGATGGTCCACCGCCGGAGTGGCGGAGGGCGCGGTCATGATCGATCCGGCTCGGCTGCGCCACGGAATCGGGCGAGCAGCTCCTCCACCTCGGCATCCTCCGTTGGCCTGAAATCCTCGTAGTAGAGCCCGACCGCCTGAAACGAATCGAAGGAATGCAGGCACACCACCTCGTCCGCCTCCTCGGCCAGGTCAGCGCACGCCTGTGTCGACCCGACCGGCACCGTGACAATCAGCCGTCGAGGGTCGCGCTTGCGAAGGACACGAACGGCAGCGCGCATCGTCGCGCCGGTGGCAAGCCCGTCATCGACAACGATCACCGTCCGCCCCTTGACTCTCGGGAAGGGCCGGTCGCCCCGGAAGCGCTGGTCCCGGCGCCGGGCGACCTCGCGTTCCTGCTCGATGAGCCGCTCCAGCGTGTCAGCCGGCACCCGCAAATGGTCCACGATGTGCGTGTCGAGGTAGACACCGCCATCCGCCGTGACCGCACCCATCGCCAGCTCCGGCTGCCGTGGCGCGCCGACTTTCCGTGCCACCAGGACATCCAGCTCGGCCCCGAGCCTGCGGGCGACCTCTGCCGCCACCGGCACGCCGCCACGCGGCAAACCCAGCACGAGGGGATCATGCCCGGCCCAGGTCGTCAGCTGCTCGGCGAGCTGCTCACCGGCGTCGATTCGGTCGCGAAACAGCGATTGTCGTGGCCTGAGCAACCTGCGCATCGCGCTCCCCGCTTCACCCTGCCAAGCCGATCACCTGCGTCTGCATTCATGCACCAGTACCGCCGCAGGATTGGCACCACCGTGCGGCTCCGGCGACACTTGCGACGAGGGAGACTGTCGACGTCACGTCCAAGGAGAGCACTGTGAAATCGGTCTGCGTCTTTTGTGCATCGAGCGTCGGAACCAACCCCGCCTTCATCGACACGACGCGAATGCTTGGCGAGGCGGTCGCCGCGCGCGGTCTGCGCCTCGTCTACGGCGGCGGCCGGGTCGGGCTGATGGGCGTGCTCGCCGACACGGTGCTGGCCGCCGGCGGTGACGTAACCGGCGTGATCCCGCGCTCACTGGAGGACAGGGAAATCGCGCACCACGGGCTCACCGAGCTCCACGTCACCGAGTCGATGCACGCCCGCAAGGCACTGATGGAGCAGCTCGCGGACGGATTCGTGGCGCTGCCAGGTGGGTTCGGCACGCTGGACGAGTTCTGCGAGATCGTCACCTGGGCGCAGCTCGGGTATCACACAAAGCCGATTGGCCTCGTGGATGTCAACGGCTACTTCTCCGCGCTGCGCACGTTTTTCGACCGTGCCGTCGAGGCAGGGTTCGTTCGTCCGGATCACCGACAGATGCTGCTCGAGGCGGAGACGCCGGACGCGCTGCTCAATGCGATGGCCGCCTGGCGTCCGACCGGGCCACCGAAGTGGACCAGGACGACCACTCCCGCCACCGACTGATCCGCACCGTGAGCGGATGGACGGCGCCTCAGGCGCCCTTGGCGGAGCCGGACCCGGTCAGTGCGACGAGGAGACCGAGCGCCCGGTAGACGAGGCCTGAGATGCGATCGCTGTGCCGGCTCGACCCTGGGTGCCTCCGCAGCCAGGGCCCCACCGAACCACTGGCAAGCGCGTAGAGCGAGTCGCTGACCAGCACCACGACGATCAGCACTGCGACGCCGGGGCACCGCCCGGTTAGACGCGGGACGCATCAGCCCACATTGTGCCCTGTCCTGCACTCGGAACACACGTCACGTCGTCCCCATCTGTGCCTCCCAACACCGGGCGCGACGCCTGCCACATCTCCCCGGTATGCTTGGCCTTGAGCCTGACCACTGACGGATACCACGCGGAGCGATCATGGACCTGACGACAATCGATGGATGGGCCTCACTGACCCTCTTCACTGCAACAGTGGTGACCGGGCTGGTCGCCGGAATCTACCTTGCCTTTTCTATCGCAGTGATACCGGGGCTGCGTGTCAGCGGCGATGCCACCTTCATCGAGACGATGCAGAACGTCAACACGAAGATCCTGAACCCCGCGTTTCTCGTCATCGTGTTCGGTAGTGCGGTATTGCCGATCATCGCGGCGGTCCTGCTCATCATCGACCGCGACGAGGGCGCTCGCTGGTGGGCTGCCGGCGGGGCGATGCTGGCGCTGACCGCATTCGTGACGACCGTCAACCGCAACATCCCGCTGAGTCGGGCCCTCGCCGCGGCAGGGCCGGTCACCGAAATCGCTGACCAGAGAGCGGTGCGCCAGGCATTCGAGGAGCGATGGGTGCGCTGGAATCACCACCGCTCCCTCGCCTCCTCCTTTGCACTCGTCGCCCTCGTCGCTGCCATCTTCGGACGAGGGTAGGCGCCCTTCCCTCTGTTCCCGGATATCAGGATCCACATCTACGTTGAGGTGGCGAGGACGCGGTACTGGCGGGTGGCAGCCACCACATCCACCTCGGCGAAGTGCGCCCGCATCACCCGGTCGTATGGCAGGAAGGCGTTGGCGACGATCACCAGCCTTCCGCCGGGCTTCAGGTGCTCGCTCGCCTCGCCGATCAGTCGTTGCGGCATGTCGTAATTGATCATCTTGCCTTGGTGGAACGGCGGGTTGCTGACGATCAGGTCGTATGCCTCGCCCTCGATGCCGCTGTACACGTCTCCCGCCACCACGTGGACCGATACCC
>DASYWL010000209.1:0-10062 GCA_035936055.1 Thermomicrobiales bacterium | reverse complement strand
GTTCCGGCCGCACAATCGGGCCGACGACATCGAGAACCTCTACTTCGTCGGAGCAGGGACGCATCCGGGTGCCGGAGTGCCCGGCGTGCTGCCCTCGGCGAAGATCGCCGACGACCTGATCGCCGCCGCCCTGGAGTAGCTACCAGGCCTGCTCAGAGGTACAGACGTCCCGGACAGCAGAGATTCCATGAACCAGCAGCAGGCGTCAACAGTGGTGCCTGGTATCCACGACGAACCCCGCCATTTACAGGGCGGGACCACCACCATATGCTGTTCGACTCGACGCATCAAACGATCAGAACCGGTTAGCGGCGCTCCCAGATGGGGCGGGCGCTGCGGTTCTTGAGGTCGGGCGGCTGCAGCTCGACAAGCTCGTCCGCGTCGGCTTCGCCGTTCTCCTCCCAGACAGCGTTGTCCCCGTCCTGCGCGTCGTGGTCCTCGACGCTATCGTCATCGAAGGCCCCGTCCTCGTCGTCCCAGTACTCCTCGTCCTCGTTGTGTTCCTCGTCGAGACCGAGCGCCTCGCGCACCAGCGGGTGCTCCATGTTGAGCTCGGTGGTGACCAGCTCGTTGCCCTGCCCGTTGATTGTCTGGCGCTTGACGAGCACCCGCTTGCGCAGGAACTCCATGACCTTCGCCTCGATGTGTTCGGACGGTAGTTTGGAGCGGTCGACGAAGCGCCACAGCGAGCGGCTCATGTGGCTCTGGGTGGGAACGAAGCCGTCGTGCAGCTGCTGGACGTAGTCGTCGATCGCCTGGATGACGGCGACATCCACATCCTCGCCCTGCTCAATGACGAGCGGATCCTCCTCCCCGGCGGCGGCAACCAGATCCGGGCTCACCGAGCCGGGCACGCCGCAGATGATCACGCGCAGGCCAAGCCGGTTGCGAAGCGTGGTCACCAACCGGATGAAGTCCTTGTCACCGCTGAAAAGCAGGAAGGTCTTGATGTCAGGACGCACGAGGGCCGTATTGATGATGTCGACGACCAGGTTGAGATCGGAGCGGGAGGCGAGTTTCTCGCGTCCCTGCGAGTCGGTGGAGCGCTTGACCGGATAGTGATGCATTTCGAACCCGGCGACATCGAGGCGGGTACGTACCTGCGGGGGATGCTGGTCGAAATCGGCGTAAGCCTTGGCGACCGACATCAACCCGTACTTCAAGGCCTTGTCCCGCCAGGCGACGGGGTCCGGCTCCTGCCCATAGGAATTGATTGTGGAATAGCGAATGTTCTCGAAATCCACGAATGCGGCTACTTCTTCTGGACGATTCGTGCGCCCGGCAAGAATCTCATCCACCATGAGGGGGTCTCCTCTTCACAAAGCATTTTGGAATACGGGAATGACGAACGTATCTGACGTCAGCTCACACAGGATCGCTCGCGACGCCCGGACCTGCTGCCCGGCTGCGGTGGCACCCAGTGAGTGCGATCCCTTCTCTCAATGCCCGCTTGCGATGCATCTACACCAACGAACAGTCCACTTACACATATCAGCACGATTTGGGCCAGCCGCTCTCCTCACACACCATCGACCGCCCCAGCGTCCACAATATGTGACGAGTCAATGATAGTGATCCCGTACATGATCGTCTATGTGCCATGGCTACCCAGGACCACCACCACGAGCCAGTTTATTCCGGCGTGATCAGGAAGTCTGCGCCTCGGCCGCGAGCACGGCCGCCCCGACCACCCCGGAGAAGTCCCCGAGCCCGGCCCGGACGATCTCGACCGCCTCGCCGGCGTGGGCCAGCGCCTGCTTGCGGGTCTCGCGCTCGGCCATGTCGAAGAACAGATCGAGTGACTCCACGACACCCCCGCCGAGGATGATGCGTGTGGGATTGAGGAAGTTGACCACATTCGCCAGCCCAAGGCCGAGGTAGCGGCCTCCCTCCTCGACGATCTCGCGGACGACGGCATCATCCCGCTCGAGCGCCTTGCGCACGATGCTCGACTTGATTGGCTGGACAGCGGGGTCGGCCGGGTGGACATTTGGCAACAGCTCGGTGATGACGGACTCGCGTCCGCGTCGCACCTCACCCCAAATGGCGCGCGTCATGCCCGTTCGCGAGGCGTAGGCCTCGAGGTGCCCACGGCCCCCGCAGCCGCAGATACGCCCGTTGGCGTCGATGGTGGTATGGCCCAGCTCCCCGGCGTTGCCAGCCGCCCCGGCAATCAGCTCGCCGTCCCGGACGATGCCACCACCGATCCCCGTGCCGACGAAGACGACGACGAAGTCGTCGACGTCCTTGCCGGCGCCGAACGCGTTCTCACCGGCGGCGGCGATCTGCACGTCGTTGCGGATGATCGCCGGGATGCCGAGCTCCTTCTCCAGCAACTCCGCCATCGGCAGGTCGACTACCGATCGGCTGAGGTTGGCCGTACCGACGAGAATGCCGCGCTCGACATCCACCTGCCCGGCAATGCCGACGCAGATTCCGATCATGTCCAGCATCTCCGCGCCGGACTTGTCGACCGCCTTCCGGGCGACGCCGTAGATGCGGTCCATCAGCTCATCAGGGCCGTCGGTGGCGCTGGTCTTCTTCTTGCCAGTGCCCTTGATCTTGCCGGTATCGACATCCACCACACTGGCGAGCACCTTGGTGCCTCCGAAATCGACGCCGATCGCCAACCGTCCCATCTGTGCCCCTCCGTGCGGCTCCATTTGCGGTGAGGACCGACTCCGGCGGCCCGCTGGCCGGTACGAAGCCGGCGCTACGGATTCCCGGGCGCTAGCTTCTGTCCAGGATCTCGATCACGCGGCCGAATTGCTCGATCGACTGTGGCGTCGAGGGATCCAGTCCGGCGACGAAGTGCCTCATGCCGACCTCGCGGAATCCGGCAATCGCCTCCGCCTTCGCCTCATCGTCACCCTCGATGGGATTCGGACGGCGACCGAGGTAGCCCTCCATCGCGACATTGCCGCCCACCGCCCGGACCAGCGTCTGCGGGTCGCGTCCGGCGTGCCGGCAGGCCTGGTCGACCTTGTCCATCAGCGGTCGCACCTCCTCGGCCTCCTTGTGCCAGACGGTGTTCCAGGCGTCCGCGTACTTCACGGTGATGCCTAGCATGCGGTCACCGGTGGAGCCGACGAGAATCGGCGCGCCCTGCGGGCGCGGGCCGCGCGGCTGGTTGACGGCGCCCTGCGCCGAGTAGAAGCGTCCCTCGGAGCTCGCCTTGCCCCGCCGCAGCAGCGGGTGGATAATCTCGATCGCCTCCTCGAAGCGGGTGACGCGGTGGTCGAACGGCATCCCGAACTGGTCGTACTCCGGCTTGTGCCAGCCGGCGCCCAGCCCCAGGATGAACCGCCCATTGCTGATATCGTCAATTGTCTCGGTCATCTTGGCGATCACGCCCGGGTTGCGGAAGCCGGTACAGGAGACGAGCGAGCCGATGTTGAGATCGGGCACGCGCGCGGCTACACCTGCCATCAGCGTGAACGCCTCCCAGACGCCCCGCTGCCCCTCCTCCGGCGTGCCGAACGTGAAGTGATCGGCGAACCAGAGCGTGTCGACCCCGACGTCCCGGGCAACCTCTGCCATCTCGATGATATCGGAGAAATGGGGCGTATCGCCGAACGCCGCGCCCTCGGAAATCGGCATCATCAGTCCGATCCCCATCGGCCGGGAATCGGCTACCCAGTGGTTCACTGCCATCAAGTCGTGTGAAATCATGGTGCACCTTTCCCCTCACCGGCCGGACTCAATGCGGGCACCATCGCACGCTGCGCGCCGTGGCGACAAGGCTCAGTCGAGGTTCATCCGTCGCAACCGCCGGGCCGAGAGCAGCAGCGAGAGCACGATGATCACCACGATGGTGATCGATGCCGTGGACAGGCGCGAGACACCATCCAGCGTGATCTCCGGGTCGCCCGCGAGCCGGACGAAGATCGACTGCATGTAATGGCGGATGCTGATGGTCCGGATGCCCGGCAGGAACTGCGAGACGGTCGCCTCCCAGACGAAGACATAGAAAATGCCGACCAGCAGCGCCCGGGGCACGTAGAGGCTGACAAGCTGAAAGAGTGCGGCAAAGCCGGCCACCCCGCCGATGCTGGCAACCAGCATCGGCCATGGCAGGTCACGAGTTGCGTCGATCTCACCCCACGAGACCACGAGCCAGACGGCCAGCAGCGCACCCCAGGCGATCGGTACGGTGATCAGCAGCGTGCCGATGTACTTCTCGATCACGATGCGCAGGCGACTGACGGGCTTGAGCGCCAGGTAGTGGAGCGTCTTGTCGTCGAGCTCATCGCCCAGCGCGGCGGTAGAGAGCACGAGGGCGGCCAGCGGCAGCAGCGTGGAGCTGAAGAGGCCAAGGAAGATACCCTCGCCGATGGTCTCTCGCATGTCCACGACACTGAGATTCGGATTGGCCATGCGCAGGATCAGCGCGAGAAAAATCGGGATCGCACAGATGGCGGCGACTACCAGCACCGATTTGGCCCGCAGGAACTGGTGGATGGTGAGCTGCATGATCGTCAGCGTGCCGGTCATCCGGCCTCCAGATCGGTTGTGCGAACCATCGAGGCTCGCTTCAGGATGTGTGCATGCACGTGTTGTGTTATTTCGACCCCATTCGACTCGGACCGGCGGCCCTCGCTCAGGGCAGGCTCCGCGGCTTCGTCGCGGAGTGGAGAAATCTCGCCCCTGCACGTGTCCTGAGGAACAGCACGCAAGAGATTTCGCGACTGCACCCTCGCTGCGTTCGGGTTTCGCTCAAAATAGCAAGCGAAGGGATGCACGCCGGTTACCGGCGCACCCATCCGTCAGCCCTCCACGAGGTCGGCGAAGACCGACGCCAGCGACTCGTCAAGCGCCTGGATCTCGTAGAGGCGCACCCCGGACCGCTGGGCCAGCGCCGGCACTACCTTGTAAAAGGCGCGCACGTCGCGCGTGTCGGCAAGGATCCGCCCCTGCTCGTCGATCCGCACCGCCCGCACCGCCTCGCTGCCGATGAGCGCGCTGGCGAGCTCCCGGGGGCGGTCGGCGCGCAGGCGAATCTCGCGGTCATGGGAATCGATGCGCTCGCGAATCGCCCGGAAGTCGCCGACGGCGGCGAGCCTGCCGTTGACAATCACGATGATGTTTTCGGCGAAGCGTTCGACCTCCTCCAGCACATGCGACGAGACGATCACCGTCTTGCCGGATCGGCCGAGATCGCGAATCAGGCGAATCAGATGGACGCGCTGGACGGGGTCGGTGCCGTTGAGCGGCTCGTCCATCAGGATGATGTCCGGGTCGTGGACCAGCGCACCGGCGACCTTGATCCGCTGCCGCATGCCCTTGGAGTAGCCGCCGACCTTGCGCTCGGCCGCCGGGCCCATCTCCACCAGGTCGATCGCGCGCTCGACCGCATCACCGATGTTCGGCACCTTCTGGAGACGCGCATTGAGGGTGACAAACTCGCGGCCAGAAAGAAACGGGTAGATCGTCTCCTGCTCCGAGACAAGTCCCAGTTTCCGGTAGACCACCGGGCGGCCCCGCACCGGCTGCCCCGCGATGCGAATCTCGCCTGCGGAGGTCGACTGCAAGCCACAGATCATCTTCAGCAGCGTCGACTTGCCCGCGCCGTTGGGCCCGAGGAGGCCGGTGACGCCCGGCGCCACGCCGAAGGTGACGTTGGAAACGGCGACGATGTCGCCATACCACTTCGAGACCTCACTCACCAGGACCGTGGGCTCCTGCCCCGGTTGGAGCCCCGGGATGACGTGTGGCTCGTCGGCCTGGCCATCAGGCTCGGGTGTCGTCACTCGTCGTCTGCCGATCATGCCGTGTTCCCCGGTGAGTAGCGCCAGCGCACGAAGAGCGACCCTGCGATGATAATGAAGCAGATCCAAGCGTAGTACATCCAGGTCGGCAGGTCCGCCTCCTGCACATCCATGTTCGGCTCCGCGTTGAACAGCGACGCACTGATCGCACTGAACACGAGCTGCATGTGGCCAAAGGCGAGGTAGCGTCGCCAGTCCTGGTCAAGTTCGGTGAGGGCGAGCTCGACCAGGCCCGAGACGATCAGGAAGGCGATCACAATCACGGCGATCGCCACCCCCTTGCGGTCGGTCATCGCGGAGATCACCAGCGCGATCGTGCCGAGCGTGAGCGCGATCAGCGTGCCCAGCACGATCACCTGCCCCAGATCGCCGATGTTGTCCCGCATCGCGCTCCACGGCGATTCGGCGGTCAGTTGCCGGCCAAGCCAGAGGATGATCGCCGGCAGTACCGAGATCGTCATGGTCAGGACAGCCGCTGCGGCGAGTTTGGCGATCACGTAGTCGAAGCGGGTGATCGCCCGGGCGAAATAGAGCGGCAGCGTCTTCTCCTGCCGGTCGGGTATGAGGATCTCGGGAATGACCGTCCCCGCGAAGATCCCGACGAGGAAGAAAATGCCGTCGAAGTAGTCCGGATACGAGGCGACGTTCGCATCCGGGAGCAGCGCCGCGATGCCGATCATCACGATCAGCGGCACGAACGAGGAGACGTAGAGCAGGACCGGCAGGACCTTGGCCGTCCATGACTTGCGGATGCCCATCGCCCGCTTGATCGAGTAGACGAACAGCGACTTGACGGCGCGGCGACGCCCCTCACGCGGCCCGTCGTAGTGGGCGTACCCCCGATCGAAGACCTCGCCGTAGCGGCCGGGGGCCACCCCGTTGGCGTGTTCAGACACCGGCGCCCACCTCCTCGCGCGACGCACCGACATTGCCGAGGTAGATGTCCTCCAGTGAGCGGGACATTGAACGCATCGAACGGATCGCAGCGCCCTGCTGGACGGCGAGGTCCCGGATCACGTCGTAGACCGCCTCGTCGTGCACGTCGACCGACAGCTCGTCCGGTGTCTCCGGGCCGCCGTCGTGGACGCTGACCCCCTGTGCCTCCAGTCCGCTGCGGAAGGCTGCCTGGTCGCCATCGATGCGTACGGTCACTTCGCCGCCGATCACCTCCATCGCGCCGAGCGGTTGCGCAGCGACGAGACGCCCGGCATCGAGGATCAGCACATAGTCGCAAACCTTTTCGACGTCCTCGAGGATGTGGGTGGAGACCACCACGGCGATCCCGAGCTGGCGGTAGATACGCGTGATCAGCTCGAGCATCTCCTCCCGGCCGCGCGGATCGAGACCGGCGGTCGGCTCGTCGAGGAAGACCAGCTGCGGGTCATGCACGATCGCCTGGGCGAGCTTTACCCGCTGCCGCATCCCGGTGGAGAAGCCCTTGATGAGCCGGTAGCGCTCCTCGGCGAGGCCGACCTGGTAGAGCACATCGGCCGCGCGCTGCCGGGCGGCGCGCGGCGGGATGCCGCTCATCTCCGCCATGTGACCGACGAAGTCGGCGGCGGTGGTGTTGGAGGGAAGCCCCTCCGCCTCCGGCATATAGCCGACGTACGCGCGCAGGCTCGTGCCCTCACTCCGTATGTCGTACCCGACCACGGTCGCCTCGCCACGATCCGGGGCGAGCAGGCCGAGCAGCGTGCGGATGAGTGTTGTCTTGCCGGCGCCGTTCGCGCCGAGGAGCCCCACGGAGGCTCTCGGGACGGTCATGGTGATGTCGTCAAGGGCGAGAAAGGAGCCGAACGATCGGCGCAGGTTGCGGACCTCGATGACCGGCGTGGTGGTGTCGGGTTCGGATCGGTCGAGGGTTGTTGGTAGCGGCATGCGTGTTGTCCATAGTCCGGTGGTAGCAGGCGGGTGGCAGCGTGTCCCGGCGGTTTTCGCCCCTGAGTATACGGCGTCGCCCGTTCAGAGCGGTGAAACCGCTGGTGTGGTTCGTGCGTACGATGATTACAGCGGACGGACGGGCGCACTCCCGAAATGTCCCTGCAGTGCTATCCTGAGTACAGATATGCGACAACCGCCACTCCGGCAGATTCAGATGGGCGGCGTGCACGTCCATCTTCGGAGGCGACCCTAGACCCTACAGCCGTGCCGGGTAGCACCGGGCACGCGGCGGCAGATCGACCGAGGGAGGGACGGCATGACCTCGCGACAATCGCCATCTTCGGCACTCGCGTTCACGCGAGCGATCTCCAGCAGCGGTGAGCCGATCCCCCAGGTGCGTCAGCAGGGCAAGGTGCCGGTGATCGGGCTGGTCTCGGCCTACCGCTATCAGGGCCTGCGCCTCTCCACGCGCCTCGAACCGATCCCCGGCTATTCCACGGTAGCGATGTCTGCCCGCGATGTCATCATGCCCCGCCCCGCCATCGCCGGCGAAATGGTGCCGCCGTGCAACCTGCTCATCGTCGAGCCGGGCGATCTGCCGAGGGCCACGCTTGGAGAGCTGGTCGCGGTGGCGCAGCAGCACGACCTGCCGCTGATCTGGCTGGGCGAGCCGCCGATCGCGCAGCGCCTCGCCACAGCGACGCTCCCGGGCGGGATGCTCCCACCGCAGTCGACACTGGAGCAGATCGAGCGGACGCTGCGGGCCGCAGAGACCGGACTCAACGTGATTCACCCCGACTTCGCCCACGTCGTCGACCAGACCGAGCATGACGTCGAGGATGACGCCCCGCTGCTCGACGATCTGCCGGTCCTCTCGCCGCGCGAGCAGGAAGTGCTGACGCAGGTCGCCAACGGGTTGCCGAACAAGGCGATCGCGCGGGTGCTGGGCATCACCGACCACACCGTCAAGTTCCACATCAGCTCGGTGCTGAGCAAGCTGGATGCGTCCAGTCGCAGCGAGGCGGTGGCGATCGCGGCCCGTCGCGGGTTGCTCGCCGACTCCGGGGAGCCATAGGGCCCCGAGCGCCAACCGGAATCGTGTGATGCACCCCCGCACGACGTGTGCGGGGTCGTTGTTGTCTTCCGGACACAGGCATCAGCATCGATGGCCCGGCACTGGCATGCATGACAAGCCCCGACCACATGCGGATAAGGGCAACGAACTCTCAATTCGATTCAGCTCCCAGGCGGCCTATAGCGGCTCGGGAAGGGTGCCAGTGTGCTCCGGAAAGGTGTGGAAGCCGAACAGCTGGACCGCGCTGGCAGCTGCCTGGGGGCTGCGGGTCAGCTCAAGGGCGGCATCCGCGAGGCGTCGCCGGGCACCCGCGAGCGTCGCATAGGTGACGCTGCCTTCGTTCTTGCAGACCGCGCCCATGTCCTCGTAGTGGCCCCAGACGACCAGCCAGCCGGTATCGACCGGATGTACCTCGACGAACCGTCCGTGGTCGTTCCAGACGAAGGATCCCTCGCGCTGCGCGTGCGTCGCTGCGCTCATCTCGTCGCTCCTCTTCATGCCGTCGAAAGGCCGGAGGCCACGCAATGTGGCCTCCCCATGCAGCATCAGGCTCAATTGTGGTCGACGGCACGCTAGCTCGTCTTGCGCGGATCGAGCGCGTCACGCAGGCCGTCACCCATATAGTTGATCGCCAGCACGGCGAGGAAGATCATCGTGCCGGGGAAGATCGCCTCCCACATGTTAATGCCCAGGTAGTCCTTGGCTTGGAAGAGCATCTGGCCCCAGGTCGGGACATCCGACGGGAACCCGAGCCCGAGGAACGAGAGCGCCGACTCGGTGATGATCGCCGCACCGACCTGAATGGTGGCGGCGACGATGATCGGGCTGAGCACGTTCGGCAGGATGTGCCTGGCGATCAGCGAGCGCTGCGTCGCGCCGATCGATGTCGCTGCCTCGACGAACTCCTTCTCCTTCACAGAGAGGAAGCTGGCGCGCACCAGTCGCGCCGTCGGCATCCACGCGAGCAGGCCGATCACCAGCACGATCAGGAAAAAGACCCCGAAATTGCCCGTGCCGAACTGATCGTCGAAGAACGAGACCATTGAGTCCCTGAACAGGAAGGTGACCAGCAGCAGCAGCGGCAGCTGCGGCAGGCTGATGAACATGTCAGTAAAGCGCATCAGCAAGCCGTCGGTGACGCCACCGAAGAAGCCGGCGGCGGCGCCGATCGCGGTACCGACGGTGACCGCCACCAGAGCGGCAACGATGCCCACCGACAGCGAGATCCGGCCGCCATAGAAGATGCGCGCCAGCAGGTCCTGCCCAAGCGAGTCAGTTCCCATGACGTGGTCGGCGGACGGCCCCTGGCTAGTCGGATATGCGAACGGAGCATTCACC
>DASYWL010000208.1:0-7916 GCA_035936055.1 Thermomicrobiales bacterium | reverse complement strand
GACTTCGGTCGAAATGACACAATCGGTGACATCCGAACAGGACTGACTGTCTACTTCCACACCCGGTTGTCGCGTATCCTGCCGATGGTCCCACAAACCTGCCGGACCGTTCCCGTCCGGCCCCAGGTGCATGCCCTCGTGACCACTCTTCGCTCGATCTATCGAATGCTCCGGCTCCGGCCGAATCCCCACCCGCCGAGCGCGCACTCAGCGCCGTGGTGCTCGTCTTCCTCGTCAACGGGACCGTGCTCGCCTCCTGGGTCTCCCGCATCCCGGCCATCACTGAGAAGCACGGGCTGGGCAAAGGCGAGGTCGGCACGCTGCTGATGACCATCGCCGTCGACGCGATCATCTCCTTCGCGATCGCCGGGATGGGCATCAACCGCAACGGGTCGGCGAAGGCCACCACCATCTTCGGCTCGCTCTTCGCGCTGATGCTGCCGCTGATCGGCCTGGTGCCAAACGTCTGGATGCTTGTCCCCGTCTTCGTGCTCTACGGCGCCGCCAACGGCGGCATGGACGTCGCCATGAACGCGCAGGGGGTCGAGGTGGAGCAGGCCCTCCGGCGCAGCACCATCAACTCGCTCCATGGCTTCTTCAGCCTCGGCGGAGTGATCGGGGCAGCGATCGGCGCGCTTGCGGCATGGCTCGATATTGCGCCGTCGATCCACCTGCCGGCAGTGGGCCTGCTCGGTGTTGCGGGTCTCTGGCTGCTGCGATCGCACCTGATCCCCGACGAGCATCTCAGTCACACCAGCACCGACGAGCCGGTCTTTGCGTTGCCGCCGAAAGCGATGTGGCCCCTGGGTGTGATCGCCTTCTGCTCGGCGATCGCCGAGGGCGCCATAGCGGACTGGTCGGCGCTCTATCTCGACGACCACCTCGACATCGGTGGCGGAGTCGCGGCGCTCGGATTCGCGGCCTTCTCGCTCTCCATGCTGATTGGGCGGTTCTCCGGCGACGCGCTTGTTGACCGCTTCGGCTCGGTGGCAATGGTGCGCGTCGGCGCGACGATCAGCTCTGTGGGACTGGCCGTCAGCCTGCTGATCAACGTCCCGGCGGCAATGATCGTCGCATTCGGGCTGGTCGGGCTGGGCGTGGCGGTGCTCTTCCCACTCGTCTTCAAGTCAGCGGCGAGGTTTCCCGGTGTCTCTCGCGGGCGGGCGGTGGCTGGCGTGGCGACGATTGGCTACACCGGCTTCCTGATCGGACCACCGGTACTGGGCTAGATCGCTGAGCCCACCTCGCTGCGCGTCTCGCTGGCTATCGTGGTAGTGCTCTGTGCGGCGGTGGGGCTGCTCGCTTCGGCAACCGGGCACGAGGCTACCGCGCCGTCCGGCGAAGCGGCCGCGACGGCAGGGTGATATGTAGCGCGGCCCGGTGGTGGGGAAGGTTCGGCCTCTGCTGCCAAGGGGATCTACCCCTACAATTCGCCAGACGTGCGCTTCCTCCGCGGCTTCGGCGGCGGGAGGGCCTGGGGCGGTGACGCGAACGATCTCGCTCAGGCGGTCACCGTCCTCGGCAACGTCCTCCGGAATCACCAGATGCGGTTTCGCACCTCGGTAGGGCGATCCCTCCTCCCCGCATTCGACAACATCTCCCGCCCGGCGTCGGTGATCTTCAGGTAGAATTTGGCGTCGCAGATCACTCCGACGAACACCTCGCCACAGTCAACGCCATACTCACCGAACATCTTTCTGGTACCGATATCATTGCCGTGAGACATCTGCTCCTGCAGCTCATCGACGTTGGCTGATCAGATGGCATGACCCGTATAGTTCTCCTTCGACGCCGTTTCAAACTGCTGAAGCGGCGCACCTAACGGAACAGTCAGGGACCCGACAGGTTAGGTATTATTGTCCTCATGACGAAACCACGACGCTCCGCCAAACCGGCCCTCTCAACGTCCACCTCGATCGTCCTGACTCGATCCGCCGAGGAAGAAGCCTGGCATGACATGCAGGCGACGATCCGGAAGCGGCGGCTGCGCATTCGCAAGCTGCAGGCGGAGATCCGCCCGCTGGAGGAGGCGCTCGCGCGCTTCGAGCGCAACTACCGGGTGCAGCTCGGCGGCCTGCAGGACGAGCTTCGGCTGATCCGGTCCGAGATCCACACCCTGCAGGATCGCACCGCGCGCATTCACGCGCGCATGGTTTCCGACCCCGACGACGAGCTGGGCGATCTCTTCTCGCCTGAGGAGCTGGAGGAGATTGGCAGGTTCTTCAACTTCGAGATCCCCGATTCGTGGTTTCGGGGCGAGGACGCCGAGGAGCCGAGCGGAGATGGCGCGTTCGAGGATGAGCACTTCGACGCCTCCGGCGAGGGATGGCATCGTATCGAGGAGCCGGAAGAGCGCCAGGCCAGTCACGCGCGCCTGGAGGAGCTGAAGGCTCTCTACCGGTCGCTCGTGCGACGGTTCCACCCGGATCTCTGTCGGGAGAAGGCGGACGAAGCCTACCGCCACGAGTGCATGCTTCGCGCAAACCATGCCTGGAAGGCAGGTGACCTGGAGTCGCTGCAGGAGCTCGCGGACGAGACCGAGCGTCTCGCGCTGGACTGGGGAAGCTGGACCTGGCTGCGAAGGCTGCAGTCGGCCCGCCGCGAGAACGACCGCATCACTCGGCAGATCAGCAAGCTGCGGCGGCGCCTCAAGGAGCTGCGGACGAGCGAGACCTTCCCGCTGTGGTCAAGCGGCGGCCTGGGCGAATCGCTGATCTCGGCCCGTCGGAAGTCGCTCGAGCGCGACATCGCCCGGGCGAAGGACGAGCTGGAAGAGGCCCGGTCCGCCTTCCGGACGGCGATGGAGATGTGGGCCGACCAGAAGGCCACCGCCTGACAGGAACAAAGCATCGATGGCTGATTACAGCGCACCACCAGGTAGTAGCCCTGGTCCGCAAGTGCCCGGGGTCATGCTCGTGTGTCCGCGAACGGATGCCAGAACCAACCGGCAGGGTGGATGCGGCACCCACGCGCGGGGCGGGACGACCAGGGTGTCTCGGATCAGCAAACGTCATCCACCATCAACGGTCGGCATCATGCCGCGGCGCTGGCCGTGGCAGGTCAGGTAGGCGAACCGCTTGCCGTTCGAGCGGATCGCCCGCGCCGTCCCCTTCGGGATGATCGTCGCCCGTCCTGCCCCAAGCACTGTATCAGCGCCACCGACCGTCACGACCCCCTCACCGTCCAGAACGACGATGAGCACGTCGACCTCGCGGTTGACATGCTCATCAATACCGTTCTCGCCCGCGAAGCGCATCAGGTTGACGTTCAGGTCATCGCTTGCCAGCGATCCCAACAGATGCGGGGCATCGCTGGACGACGGAGTACCCCCGAGGGTCAGAATATCCAGTCGGTCGTGCGCCATACCGTCACCTCTCAATGCGCTCGCCGCCCTACCCCTTGATGAGGGGGATCACTTCCTCGTTGTACCGGTGCATCGGCTCGGTGTCGTAGGCGAGGCCGGGAATGTAGTTGATCGCGTAGTTGATGCCGGCATCGACGCCCGACTGGATCTTCTCGGCAATCTGTTCAGGCGGGCCGACGACCGTGCTCTCGGCAAAATCGGCCCACGGAATATCGCCGAGGGTCGCGCGCAGCTTCTCCGTCGCCTTCTCGCCGTCGACCCCAGCACCGATTGGCAGCACGTTGTAGCTGGTCGACTTCGTAATCTCGTTGTGATTGCGACCCTCGGTCTCGCAGTGGCCCTTCAGCACGTCCAGCTTGTGCTGGATCGTTTCCGCGTCGCCGCCACCGACGTTGCAGGCATCGCCGTACTGGGCGACCAGCTTGAGCGTCACCTTCTCGCCACCACCGCCGATCCACAGCGGAATCTTCTTGCCCGCGTTCTTCGGCTCGTTGATCGGCTCGTCGATCGTGTAGCGCTTGCCGGAGAAGCTCGGCTTGTCCTCGGTCCACATCTTGTGGATGATCTGCACCGCCTCGCGGAACATGCCCATGCGCTCCTTCGTCTCCGGGAAACCGTAGCCGTAGGCACGCCACTCATGCTCGTACCAACCGGCACCGAAACCGGCATAGAGACGACCGTGGCTGGCGACATCGACCGTGCTGGCGATCTTGGCGAAGAGCGCCGGGTTGCGGTAGCCGTTGCAGGTCACCATCTGACCGACGTTGACCCGCTTCGTGTCGCGAGCGAGCGTGGCGGTGATCGTCCAGCACTCGAACGTCGTGTTCATCGTCGGTTCCGGCACCGTGTGGACGTGGTCATAGACCCAGATCGAGTCGAAATCGGTCCGCCCGTCGGCCTCTTTCGCAACGCTGGTCATCGCCTCGAACTGTTCGACTGGATTGTCAATCCCGGTGAGATCCATGCGCCATCCCTGCGGGACGAAAACACCAAACTTGACAGCCATGCATGTGCTCCTGTCAATTCGAGCCGGTAGCCGAATCGGCCTGCCCGGCACGCACGATGGAGGGCAGTTCTCTCGCCACCAGCCTGATCGTCAGGTCGGCCTGCCGCAGCAACCCCGCTGGGCATCATCGCAAACTGCTGACCAGCCACAAGCCGGCATTCCGGGATGGCGTAGCACCTGTGCCACGACCTACAACCGTGCATGCGGCGAGGCACAGACACACGCCACTAACGCCCACAGGACCACGCGGTACCATGGGCGTACCCGATCCGAGCATGGTGCAGAACCGCGCGTCAGTGGCGCATCATCTGCGCCACGGATCGCAGTTGAGATCGCGCACGGAACGCTGGGAGAGCTGCTGCATGGGACGACCGAACATCACCGAAGACCAGTGGGAAATGGCGGTGACGATGCTCGCCAACGCGATCCGCAAGGACGCACACCTGCGGGGCCGCGCGAGGCGCGCCAAGGAGCGCGGGAATGTACTGGCGTCGTCGACGGTGGGCCGGCGGACCGAGTCATCGCAGCGGTATGTGGAGGGCATGCGCGACATCCTGGGGGTACTGTTCGCCGAGGGGCCAGAGCTTGCCGACCAGTGCATGGAGGAGGCCTACGCCATGGCGATGGGTACCCCAACCCACTTTGCTGACAACGGCCAGAACTATCACTGATCAAGATCGGTTGCCTGACCCAAACCTTCTCGATGGGGCCAAGCCGGCTCCCCCCGGTTTGCCCTGTAGAAACAGCCGTCCTGTCATTTTGACCGGAGCACCCGTTAGGGAGCGAAGTGGAGAAATCTCTTGCGAAGTGGGACCTAATCCCGATGCCCAAAGAGATTTCTCGGCTGCACGGCCGCGCCGCGAAACCTGTCCTGAGCGACGGCCGCAGGCCGGAGTCGAATGGACTCGAAAGGACAGCGCTGAGTGACACGATCCTCCCAGCCGATCACATAGCAAGCAAAACGAGCGGACCCCAAGTCCGCCCGTTTTGCCTTTGATAACCCGATCTGATTCTGACCCGTCCCTACTTCCGGTCGAGGTCCATGGCGACGCTGTTCATGCAGAACCGGGCGCCCTTGTACTCGCGCGGGCCGTCGTTGAAGACGTGCCCCAGATGGCTGTGGCAGCGAGCGCAGCGGACCTCCGTGCGGCGCATGCCGAACGAGCGGTCCTCGTGGTACTCCACTGCGCCGGGCAGCGCCTCGCCGAAGCTCGGCCAGCCGCAGCCGTGGTCGTACTTGGTGCTGCTGTCGAAGAGCGGGTTGCCGCAGGCGGTGCACCGGTATGTCCCCTCCTCCCAGACAGCGTTGTAGTGCCCCGTGAAGGGACGCTCCGTCCCAGCCTCGCGCAGCACCTTGTACTGCTCCGGACCGAGCCGCTCGCGCCACTCCTCCTCCGACTCGGGGAGCGGCTTCAGGCCCGAATCCTCGGTCGCGGTGTCGTGATCGCCACCGCTCACCGGTGCTGGGGCGATCGCGCAGGCGACTCCGGTGCCCTTCAGGCCGCAGTAACCGTGCGGCACCTTGTGCAGGTACTGCTGGTGGTACTCCTCGGCGTAGTAGAACGGTCCTGCCTCGACGATCTCCGTCGTGATCGGATCCTCGCCGGCCTCCCGCAGGGCACGGTCATAGCTTGCTCGCACCCGCTCGGCGACCTCCCGCTGCTGCTCGTTGTGGACGAAGATCACCGAGCGGTACTGCGTGCCAATGTCCCCCTGCTGGCGCATTCCCTGCGTCGGGTCGTGCGCCTCGAAGAAGATCTTCAGCAGCTCCTCGTAACTGATCTCCGCCGGGTCGTAGGCCACCAGCACCGCCTCGGCGTGACCGGTCTTGCCGGTGCAGGCCTCCTCGTAGGTCGGGTTCGGCGTGTAGCCGCCCGCGTAGCCCACCGCGGTGGTCCAGACGCCGTCGAGCTCCCAGAAGAGCCGCTCCGCGCCCCAGAAGCACCCGAGGCCAAACGATGCGACCTCGAGGTTCTCAGGGAAAGGCGGGGTCATGTCGGTGCCGAGCACCGCATGCCGGCCGGAAATCTCGAAGTTCGGCTGCTCGCGACCGGGCAGCGCGTCGGCTGGGTCGATCATCTTCGTCTTGTGGCCGAAGATGGCATCCCATGTATCCTTGATCGTCATGTTCGCTCCTCTCGCTCACGTGTGGAGCGTTTGTTGCGGGGCACTCGCTGAAATCAGGGAGGCCTCCTGATGCACATCTCCCTGCACTATACGCGGTTGTCGCAACCGACACACCACGGCGGCACTCTGGTGTGTAACGCGGCACACGCTCCAGCCCGCTGACGCCCTGAGCGGGACATCGATTGTCCGGGATCGTGGCACAATCGGGTAAGCAGGCCAGCCGAGACGGGCCGTGATGCCCGTTGTCACGACGGGAGGCTCCATCGCCATGCCAACCCTGCAGGATCTCCTAAACGACGCCCGAAAGACCGTGCCGGAGCCCGGCATCGACGACGTTCGTGCCGACCGCCCCACGCTCATCGACATCCGCGAGCAGGACGAGGTCGACCAGGGGCTCGCCGAGGGCGCGATCCACATCCCGCGCGGGTACCTCGAGCTGCGGATCGAACAGGCGGTGCCGGACCGGGACACACCGATGGTGCTCTACTGCGCCGGTGGCACACGCTCGCTGCTGGCGGCGAAGGCGCTCCAGGACCTCGGCTACACCCACGTCGCCTCTCTGGAGGGGGGCTTCGACGCATGGAAGAAGGCCGACGCACCATGGACGACGCCTCGCACGCTGACCGCCGAGCAGCGACGACGCTACAGCCGACACCTGCTGCTGCCGGACGTCGGCGAGGCGGGGCAGGCAAAGCTGCTCGACGCGAAGGTGCTGCTCATCGGCGCAGGCGGGCTCGGCTCCCCGGCCGGACTCTACCTCGCAGCGGCGGGCATCGGGACCCTCGGCATCATCGACGACGACGTGGTCGACACGAGCAACCTGCAGCGCCAGGTGCTGCACACGACCGACCGCATCGGCGAGCCGAAGGCGCAGTCGGCGCGACAGGCGATCGAGGCGATCAACCCGGACGTCACCGTGATCGCGATCGAGGATCGACTGACTCGAGAGAACGTCTTCGACATGATCGAGCCGTACGACGTGATCGTCGACGGGTCTGATAACTTCGCCACGCGCTACCTGCTCAATGACGCGGCGGTGCTGCGCAAGAAGCCGGTGGTGCACGGCAGCATCTTCCGGTTCGACGGCCAGGCGACGGTGCTCGATCCGCGCGACGAGACGAGTCCCTGCTACCGCTGCCTCTTCCAATCCCCGCCTCCCCCGGAGCTGGCGCCGAACTGCGCCGAGGCGGGCGTGCTGGGCGTGCTGCCCGGGATGATCGGGATGATCCAGGCGACCGAGGCGATCAAGCTGGTGCTCGGCATCGGGGAGACGCTGGTCGGGCGGCTGCTGATGTACGATGCGCGCTCGATGGAGTTCCGCACGTTGCGGGTGAAGCGATCGCCGACCTGCCCGATGTGCGGCGAGCACGGCCCCGATTCGCTGGACGGGATTACCTACGACGACGTCTCCTGTGCGAT
>DASYWL010000207.1:0-3186 GCA_035936055.1 Thermomicrobiales bacterium | reverse complement strand
CCTTGCCCTGGATCCTGATCTCGAAGCGGTCCGAGTTCGCCATCACCGGTCCGTCGCTGACCAGCACCGTTCCGACCGGCTCGTTCTGCCATACGTGCAGTCCGAAGCAGGCGTCGATCGGTGGATCCTGCATGACCCCCTGCTCGATCATCCACTTCGCGCCGCCCGGGCCGGTCTCCTCGCTCGGCTGGAAGCAGAGCTTGAGCGTGCCGGCAAACTGGTCCCGCCGGTCCATCAGCACCCGGGCAACCGCGAGGAGGATGGCGGTATGCGCATCGTGCCCGCAAGCATGCATCACGCCATCGTTCTTCGAGCGGTAGTCGACCTCGTTCTCCTCGACGATCGGCAGCGCGTCCATGTCGGCCCGCGCCAGCACGACCTTGTCCTTGCCGGAACCATCGCCGGTGCCGCGAATGAGGCCAGTGACACCAGTCTCGCTGATGCCCGTCTGGATGTCCTCAACACCGAGCGCCTGGAGCCGTTCCGTCACGAACTTCGCCGTCTCGTGCTCCTGCAAGCCCAGCTCGGGATGCTCATGGAGGTGGCGCCGGTCGGCGACCAGTCCCGGCAGGATTTCGTCAACGTCACGTTTCAGATCGGCGGCTACGGCCATGGCTCGGGTCTCCTTGCATAGGCCGGCACAAGAGCCTGCATTGAGCGCAGCGAACGTGCCGGCGCTGTGGATGAGGCAGACATGGAGTCCACCCGTACGGCGTGGCCCAGGCTAGCCCTGGTTCAGCACGGACACGACGCTGGTGGCCATCGTCGCCAAGCCCTGTGCCATGCCGTCCTCATCGACATCGAACCGCGGGTGGTGGTGGGAGATGTTCGTCTCCTTCTCCTCATTGCCCGTGCCGACGAAGAAGAAGCAGCCCGGCCGCGCCTCGAGGAAGTAGCTGAAGTCCTCGGCCCCCATCTTCGGCGCGGACTCTTCGAGATTCTCCTCGCCGACAACCTGCCGGGCGGCCTCGCGCACCATGTCAGCGATGCCGGGGTCGTTGACCGTCGCCGGGTAGCCGCGGGTGTAGTCCACCTTCGCCTCGGCGCCCATCGACGCGGCGATGCCCTGCGCCAACTCGGTGATTCGCTTCTCCATCAGGTCGCGCGTCTCCGGCAGGAAGGTGCGGACCGTGCCGGCGAGCTGCGCCGTATCCGGGATGACGTTGAACGCCTCGCCCGCCTTGAAGACACAGTTGCTGACCACGGTCTTGTCGGTCGGGTCGACCTCGCGGGAGACGAGGGTCTGCAACGCGACCACGATCTGCGACCCGACCATGACTGGGTCGACGCAGAGATGCGGGCTGGCGCCGTGGCCGCCCTTGCCCTGGATCGTGATCCTGTAGCCGTCAGCGGCGGCCATGATCGGCCCGTCACCGATCTTGATCGTGCCGGTCTTCGTGTCTGAGGAGACGTGCAGCCCGAGGACGACGTCCACGTGCGGGTCCTCCAGCACGCCCTGCTCGATCATGCCCTTGGCACCACCTGGCGGGAGCTCCTCGGCCGGCTGGAAGAGCAACTTGATCGTCCCGGCGAAGCTGTCCTTGCGGTCGGTGAGGATGCGCGCCAGCCCGAGGAGCATGGCGGTATGCGCATCATGGCCACAAGCGTGCATCACCCCGTCATTCGTCGACTTGTAGTCGACCCTGTTCTCCTCGAGGATCGGGAGGGCATCCATGTCCGCGCGGACGAGCACGACCGTGTCCTTGCCGGGCCTGTCGCCGGTGCCACGGACCAGACCGGTCACACCAGTGAAATTGATGCCGGTGCGGATGTCCTCGACGCCGAGGGATTGCAATCGCTCGGTGACGAACTTCGCCGTCTCGTGCTCCTGGAAGCCGAGCTCCGGGTTCTCGTGGAGGTGGCGGCGATCAGCGACTACCCCGGGCAGAATCTCGTCGACGTCGGTTCGAAAATCTGTTGCGACAACCATCGTTTGGGTTTCCTTCGATAAGCGTGACGCGCGTGTAACTCGTCAATTCTATCCGCTGCTCGCGACCATGCCTCGGGCAAGCTCCGCAGTCGATTCCAAACCCTGTCATTTGGAAGGAAGTCGTGGAGTCGAAAAGCTTCTTGCCAGCCGGCAATCAGGCGACGAACACGGGAGAGATTTCTCGACTGCACTCTCGCTCCGCTCGGGTTACGCTCGAAATGACGGGGTTGGGTGACCGCGTCTCCGCCTACTCGCGGTTGAGGAAGCTCACGAGGGTGGTCGCCATGGTGGCGATCCCCTGCGCCATGCCCTCCTCGTCGATGTTGAAGCGTGGGTGATGGTGCGAGATGTCCGTCTCCTTCTCCGCATTGCCCGTGCCGACGTTGAAGAAGCAGCTCGGACGCTCCAGCGCGAAGTAGGAGAAGTCCTCGGCGCCCATCTTCGGCTTGCCCATCTCGACGTTCTCCTCGCCGACCACCTCGCGTGCCGCCTCACGAACGATCCCAGCCATCGCCTCGTCGTTGATGACCGGCGGGTAGCCGCGACGGTAGTCGATGTTCACCGAGCCGCCCATCGCGGCCGCGACGCCGGTCGCCAGCTCGTGGATACGCGTATCGAGCAGGTCGCGCGTTTCCTGATCGAAGGTGCGCACCGTGCCCCCGATCATCGCGGTGTCGGGAATGACGTTGAACGCCTCGCCCGCCTTGAACGAGCACACGCTGACGACGGCCTTGTCGGTGGGGTCGACATCGCGGGAGACCAGCGTCTGGAGCGCAACAACGATTTCCGCGCCGATCACGACCGGATCGACGCAGAGGTGCGGGTACGCACCGTGCCCACCCTTGCCCTGGATGGTGATCTTGAACTCGTCGGCAGCCGCGTTCAGCGGGCCGCTGGCGACGCTGATCTTGCCAGTCGGAATGCGCGAGGAGACATGCAGCCCGAAGCAGGCGTCGACATGCGGATCCTCCAGCACCCCCTCGCGAATCATCCCGATCGCGCCGCCCTCGCCGGCCTCCTCACTCGGCTGGAAGAGCACCTTGACCGCGCCGGCGAACTGATCGCGGCGGTCCATCAGCGTACGGGCGGTGCCGAGCAGCATCGCCGTATGCGCGTCGTGCCCGCAAGCATGCATCACACCATCGTTCTTCGAGCGGTAGTCGACCTCGTTCTCCTCGACGATCGGCAGCGCGTCCATGTCGGCCCGCGCCAGCACGACCTTGCCCTTGCCGGAACCATCGCCGGTGCCGCGAATC
>DASYWL010000206.1:0-17806 GCA_035936055.1 Thermomicrobiales bacterium | reverse complement strand
TAGACGAGGACATTCGCTGTCCCGAGGTCGATGCCGATCTGTTTTGACACAAAAAACCCTCCCGATCGACGATCGGTGGCTCATACTGCGGGTTCTGACCGCGCGTTGCGTGGCAGCTGGCAGGCTTTTGCCAGACCAACTGTACAAGGATAGCATCCGGCCCGGTCAGAGGGATGGCGGCCTATTCTTGGGTGGCACGCTCGATCGCGAGGCGTCCAGCTTCCACGAGCTGCAGGTAGGCATCGTCAGTCTCCTCACCCACGACGCATCTCAGCACGGCGTGATCCAGTGCGCCGATGAACGGCACGAGGGCCTGGGACGCCTCTTCGACTGATGTTGCAGCCACTGCCGTCTCGAAGGCGCCGGCGCCCATCTCAGCGAAATGCTTCGCGTAGGATGGGAAGGATTCATACTTCTCGGCCTCATGCCGCAACCGGTCAAGGGCCGCATCGCCGATCGCGACCCGGATATAGGCAGCGGCCAGGAAGGGACGGGTGACCGCTGCCTCCCGGCGGATATCCCTCATCTCCTCTCGCCGCACCGCGGCTGCTGCGGGCGTCAGCCAGTTGAGAAGCACGCCGTCTGCCCGTGCTGCGGCGAGCCGACGCATGCGGGAGCGCAGCGCGCCGATCACGACCGGCCGGCCGGTGGTGCGCTGGATAGTCTCGATCGCCTCTCCCATCGGCTCCAGCGGCTTGTGGATCCGCCCGCTGCCGAGCCCTGGCCAGAATCGATCGCCGGCCAGGCCCGCCTCCCGGATACGATCCTGCCACGCCTCGGGCGGCACCCGGTCGATCGGCACTACACCGTTGGCGAGGCTCATGGTCTCCGTCACACCGGCGGCCGCAGCCAGCACATCGAACGAGGAGCCACCGGGGATGTCGTTCGACCAGAAGAAGGTGAACCCGGCTGCCTCGACAGCTGGCGCAAGGCGTTGCACGCGCTCTTGGTCGATCGTACTCGTGACGCCGAACCCGAGTGTCATGATGTTTGCCTCCTGGTCTCAGTCGATGGCGAACCCGAGCCCGAGCCGCTTCATTGACACCCAGCGGCCCTGCCCGATAATCACGTGGTCCAAAACGGCGATGTCCAGCAATTGTCCGCTTTTCACCACGTCGGCGGTCAATTCAATATCGGCGACCGAGGGCGTCGGGTCACCAGATGGACGGTTGTGCGCAAAGATCACTGCGGTCGCATTGGCTCGGACGGCGTCGCGAAACAACTCGCCTGGCCGTACCTGCGCACTGTTGACGCTGCCGGTGTAAATCGTCCGGTGGCGTATCACGTGGTGTCGCGTGTCAAGCAGCACGACGCGCAGCTGCTCCTGTTCAAGAGCGGCCATCTCGACACCGACCAATCGCACCACGTCGTCCGGCCCTTCGATCGCGACCCGCTCCGCCGGTGCGGCTGCCGAGAGCCGGCGGCCCAGCTCCAGCGCCGCCTTGATCTTGCATGCCTTCGACTCTCCGATCCCCCTGGTGCTGGCCAGCTCGTCGAAGCTCGTCCGGTACAGGCCGTGCAGGCCACCTTGGTCGTGCAGGAGCCGTGTGGTCATAGAGATCACGCTCTCGCCTTTCATGCCGGTGTTCAGGATGATCGCCTGCAGTTCGGAGGTGTTGAGGTTCCCTTCCCCGAACATCCGCAGGCGCTCGCGCGGGCGCTCGTCGGGGAGCATCTCTCGAACCATGAGTGAGTAGACCGGAGGGCGGTCCCGCGCTATCTCAGTCATGGCCCACTGCCGTAGTTGCGACGATCATGCCGTAGTACGTCGGCGCCTCATACGAGCGAAACTGCAGATCAAACGGCGTGACCTCCTGGATGCCGGCCAGCATGAGCGTCTGCCAAAGCCCATCGATCGCGGCGTGCTCCACGTCCTCTGGCGGCAACTCGATCAGCTCCATCAGCGCGTTCCGCCTGATTGCATTGACGACGATGGCATCCACCCGATCGGCGGCCTCGTGGAAGCCGTACGGACCATCCTCGCGATGCGTGTGTGCCCAGTCGCACGAAGCGATGAACCCGACCCCTCGCTCGTCGCGCTCGATCGCGCTCGCGATCGACCGGCCGAACGCCACCATTGCCTTGCGGTCTAGGGAGCGTGACGGTGTGATCAACACTGCCGGCGGACCGCCGGGAGCGCTCGGCGGATCGGCGAGCACATTCCCTGTGTTCGCTTCGTTCTGGTCATGGCCGAGGAACCAGAGCGGCACCAGCGCTCCCCAGTCGAGCGGCACGACTGCCTGGTCGGCACGGTTGCCAGCGAAGCTCACACGGGCCACCGGCAAACCGTCGTCGCTCGCCTGCATCGAAATCGCCTCGATGAGCGGGCGGTCGCATGGCGCGTTCAGCTCGACCTGTCTCCCCTTCCAGTGCAGCGTGCCGGCGGCGCGTGCGGCGTCAACCACGGCGAAGAAGCCGTCGGCGCGGATGCCATGCGGCCCGGCGATCACAACTGCCTCGACCCCCTGCTGACGGAAGAACTCCCCCATCGCGGCGAGCGCCGGCCGGGTTTCGCCTTCGCCCTCGACATCGTCTCCGAGTGCAGGAATGACCGGGAAACCGTGCGGCGCGATCGCCGCGGCCACGAGTGGCATCTGCTATCCTCCCTGTTTCTGCAACACCGGCTCCGGCTCCGTCCCCTCCTCGGTCGCCTCAAGCGATCCGTGTTCCCGCCGCGTCTCACGCACGAGGAAGAAGAGCATCAATGCGCATGTCACCGAGCAGCCTGAGAGCACCCACGCGCTTTGCCGCAGCGTGAAGAGTTGGGCAACCACGCCGACGAGAATCGGCCCGATCATCTGGCCACTGTCGCCGATGAAGCGCCAGAGGCTGAGGAAGGTGCTGGTGTACGCGGACGGCGCGAAATCGGCACCGAGGGTCATCATGGTCCCCGAACCCAGCCCATTGCCGAACCCGATCACGATGCCCGCGGCCAGCAACCCGGTGAACCCTCCGGCGAACGGGATCATGGCAATGCCGACAGCCATCACGGAGAAACTCGGGATCGTCGCGAACTTCCGGCCGAAGCGGTCCATCAGGAACCCGGCGGGGCCGAACATCACCATGTCGATCACCGCGGACGCCGTCATCACGAGACCGACTTCGACCGCCTCGAGTGACAGGACCTCGACGCCGTAGAGGGGGATAAGGAAGTGCCGGCCCTGACGCACCACTTGCGCGAGGACCTGTGCGAGCGCGCCGAAGAGCACGTCGGACCGGTTACCAGCGATAGCGTTCCAGGTGCCCCGGATCTCTCCCGTGTCCGGGGCATGGTGAGCGGCATCAGGCGGCCTGGGGGCTACAGCATCGCCGGGAATCCAGCGCCAGGCGGCGGCGAAAGCGAACGCAGCGAGCGTGCCTGCCAGCAGGAACGCGCTGTAGAGGCCATATGCGGTCACCAGCGACCCGGCGATCATCGGCCCGGCAAAGACTCCAATGCGATTGATACCCCCGAATCCGGCAATGGTCCGGCCACGCAATTCCGGCGGTATCTTCTGGGTGATGTAGGTGTAGCGAGAAAGCCCCCAGAGCGCAGTGCCGATACCGGCAGCCAACCGGAGCGCCAGCACGGCCGGCGCGTCGAGCGGGATGGCCAGCGCCCATGTCGACAGTGCGACGAGCAGTGAGCCAATCAGCATGGTGCGACGCAGGCCCAGCCGCAGCATCACCGTGCCGGTGGGCACATCGGCGATCAGCGTGCCGAATGCTGCCGCCGAGACGATGATGCTCGCAAAGCTGTAGGCGTCGGAGGTCTCGTTGGCGAGCAACGGCAGCGACAGGACGATCACGCCTTGGGTGAAGGCGAGGAGCACGGTGGGAAGATATACCGCGAGTAGCAGCTCCCGTCGGTCCATCTTCCCGTCCTTCCCGTCGATGCAAACCGAGTCCCGTCAGAAGCGCATCCTAGCAGGTGGCTCGTTCACTGTCGCGGTTGTGAAGCCGGGCAGATACACCGTTGTATACTTTTGGTGGCTGCAACAAGCCGTTTTTTTCGCACATTCGGGACCTCCCACACAACCCGTCACAACGTCCCGAACGACACATCAGGGTGGCAGTCAATGATTCTAAAGCGCATGTTCAAGCGGCGTCAGGAGCCTGACGTCCAGATGGAACAGGGTCTGGAGAAGACGCGCAAGGGGGTCTTTCGCGAGATCACCAAGCTCTTCGACCGGGCCGAACTTGACGACGAGCTTTTCGAAGACCTTGAGATGCTGCTGATTCAGGCCGATGTGGGCTGGGATGTCAGCCAGCAGCTCGTCCAGGAGCTTCAGGACCGTATCCAGGAGGATCACATCACCAACCCGGCCGATGCCCGTGAGATCCTTCGGCTCGAGATGATCAAGCTGCTGGAGCTTGCGACGCAGAACCGCAAGATCAAGCTGCTCCAGCGCGGTGTGCCGTTCGTCATCCTCGTGGCTGGCGTCAACGGCACCGGCAAGACGACATCGATCGCCAAGCTGGCCCAGTACCACAAGCGATTCGGCCGCTCCGTCATGCTGGCCGCGGGCGATACCTTCCGCGCCGCTGCAATTGACCAGATCAAGGTGTGGGGCGAGCGCGTAGACGTGCCGGTCGTCGCCCATCAGCAGGGTGCCGATCCCGGGGCCGTCGTTTTCGACTCGGTCCAGTCCGCACAGCAGCGGGGCGTCGACGTACTGATCATCGACACCGCTGGTCGCCTGCAGACCAAGCACAACTTGATGGCTGAGCTCCAAAAGCTTCGCAAGATCATCCAGAAGCAGATTCCGGAGGCGCCGCAGGAGGTGATCCTGGTGCTCGATGCGACCACCGGTCAGAATGGCCTGGTGCAGGCGGCGGAGTTCACCAAGTCGGTCGAAATTACCGACCTCATGATCACCAAGCTGGACGGCACGGCCAAGGGCGGCATCGCCTTCTCCGTCGCCAAGGAAATCGGCACGCCGATCGCCTACATCGGCACTGGCGAGCGCGCAACGGACCTCGCGGAGTTCAATCCGGAAACGTACGTGGATTCGCTCTTCTTTGGCGAAGGGGAGGGATTCTAGCCGATGTTCGAGACACTATCCGATCGCCTGAATGACACGTTCGCCAAACTCGGCCGGAAGGGACGCCTCACCGAGAAGGATGTCGATGAGGCGATGCGTGATGTCCGCCGGGCCCTGCTCGAGGCGGATGTCAACTTCAAGGTCGTCAAGCAATTCGTCGCCAGCGTCAAGGAGCGCGCGCTCGGGCAGGACGTGATGCAGTCGCTCACGCCCGCGCAGACGGCCATCGGGATCGTCAACGAGGAGTTGATCAAGATCCTCGGCGAGGAGCGGGTGCCGCTCAACACGCCGGACCGCCCGCCGCAGACAATCATGATGGTCGGCTTGCAGGGATCCGGCAAGACCACCCACACGGGTAAGCTGGCGCTGCATATGCGCAAGCAGGGCCGTAACCCGTTGATGGTCGCTGCGGATGTCTACCGGCCGGCGGCGGTCAACCAACTGCAGGCGCTTGGCAAGCAGATCGACATGCCGGTCTATGACGAGGGCACCGAGAGCGATCCCGTTGACATCGCCCGGAACGCCATGCGCTTCGCGCAGGAGCGAGGCTTCAATCCGGTCATCATCGACACGGCCGGTCGACTGCAGATCGACGAGCGTCTCATGCAGGAGCTGGTCAACATCAAGGAGCGGGTTACCCCCTCCGACATCCTGCTTGTCGCAGACGCAATGACCGGTCAGGAGGCCGTCGGTGTCGCCGAGGCCTTTCACGACCAACTCGACGTCACCGGCCTTGTGTTGACCAAGATGGATGGCGACGCCCGTGGTGGTGCGGCGCTCTCGATCCGGGCGGTCACCGGCGTGCCGATCAAGTTCATCGGCACTGGCGAGAAGCTTGACGCTCTCGAGCCCTTCTACCCGGATCGCCTTGCCAGCCGCATTCTCGGCATGGGCGACGTTCTCTCCCTCATCGAGCGCGCACAGGAGCAGACGACCGAAGAGGACGCCGAGCGCCTGCAAGACCGCATGATGAAAGGACAGTTCGACCTCGAGGACTTCCTCGACCAACTGCAGAAGATCAAGTCGATGGGTCCGCTCGACCAGCTGCTCGACATGATCCCGGGTCTCGGTGCCCAGATGCGTCAGGCCCGAACCCAGGTTTCCGACGATGACTACAAGAGGATCGAAGCGATCATCCAGTCGATGACTCCGTGGGAGCGCCGTCATCCGGAGAGGATCAGCAATTCCCGCCGCCGCCGCATCGCGCGTGGTGCTGGCCGGGACCGGCAGGAGGTTAACCAGATGCTCTCCCAGTTCAAGGAGATGCAGAAGATGATGGGTCAGTTTGGCCAGATGGCGAAGAAGGGCAAGATGCCAAAGAACCTGCCCTTCAACTTTCCATAGCCCAGTTGCCCGCAGGCGGATGCCCTCTCCCCAGCGGGCTGACTGAGGTGCGTGCATGTCCAGTCCTTCTTCGCCCGACAACCACGCCCGACATACCTCGCTCGGTCGCGCCACCCCGGCGATCAGCGCCGCAATGGAGGATTACCTGAAGGCGATTCACCGCCTGCAGCAGAATGAGGGCCGAGTCACCACGCAGGCCCTTGCCACCGAGCTCGGCCTCTCTGCAGCATCGGTCACGAACATGGTGAAGCGCTTGGCCGAGGTCTCCCTGCTCGAACACAGCCGCTACTACGGGGTGCGCCTGACCAAGGCCGGCGCCAAGGTGGCGCTGGAGGTGATTCGGCACCACCGGCTGTTGGAGCTCTACCTGGCCGAGGCAATGGGATACGACTGGGACAAGGTGCACGAGGAGGCTGAGCGGCTCGAGCACCATGTCTCGAGCGAGTTCGAGTCTCGAATGGATGAGCTGCTCGGGCACCCGGAGTACGATCCGCACGGCGACCCGATCCCTAGCCTTCACGGCGAGCTGCCAAGCGCCGAGTGGCACGCCCTCACGGAGGAATCCGCAGGATCTCGGGTAATCCTGCGCCGCGTGAGCGATCGTGATGCCAAAGATCTAAGGTTCCTCAATACGATCGGCCTTACACCAGGCGTCACGTTCCAAGTGCTCGACCGCGCCGGCGACACTGGGTCAGATGTGGAAGTCCGGCTCGGTGGTGGCAGGCATGCGATCCCCGAGCGCCTCGCCGCCGGTATGCAGATCGAGCGTGTCGACGGGGACCAGTAGATCCATTCCCCCTGCTGGCCAGCGGCCGGCTCTACTCGGCTTGCAGCCCAATGCCTGTTCCGCCGCGCCTCTCTTACTTCCTGAGCCACTCTTGTTCGAGGCTGGCGAGTTGCTCGGCGCTGAGCTCCGGAGATTCGTATGCGCCCGCCGCGATTCGCTGGCGCATCGCCTCGTAGAGCGTCACGGCACATGCGACCGAGATATTGAGGCTCTCCACCATGCCTTGCATCGGGATGAACACCATCTTGTCCGCGCCCGCGATCGCCTCCTCGGAGACGCCTCGCATCTCGTTACCGAACACGAGCGCGGTCGGCTGCGTGAGATCAAGCGCGTATAGATCATCGCTCTCGCGACCAAGCGCCGTCGCGCAAATACACATTTCCTGCTCACGCAGGAGCCTGTAGCACGCCTGGATGGAGTCGTGGTAGTGCGTGCGAATCCACTTTGCCGCCGAGCCCGAGGTTGTTCGGGCGAACGACCGCTTCGGTGGTTCGTGCTGCATGTAGACAAGATGCACATCAAGGATACCGACGCCGTCACAGCTGCGCAGCACCGCACTCGCGTTGTGCGGGTCGTGCACGTCTTCAAGCACCACCGTCAGCGATGTCTGGCGCCGTGCCAGGACGTGCTGGATTCGCTCCTGGCGCCGCGTCGTGCGCGGCCACTTCGAGGTCTTCCTGCCGTGCTCCGGCAGCGACTCCGGGGACTCGCGGTCGATCGCGCGGGTCATCGGCGTCCCTCCTGCCGGTGCTGACCTCCGCGCAGCCGTCGCAGCCAACCGCCGTCATCAGGGTTCAATCCCTTGGCAACTTCCGTCCGTCGCTCGGAGGTCGGCGCCTCGGGATCGATGATCTCAACATTGAAGCCGGTGAGCGCGAAGCGGTTGATCACGGCGGCGGAGACGCCGGGTCCGAAAAAGATCAGCGGCAGCACCAGCACGGCAAACAGGCTGCCGAGCAAGGTGAGCAGGATCATCATGAGCGCCGAGGAGAAGGGCCACATGACGAGGAGGTAGGTCGCGCCGCGGAAGGCGTTGCGGACCTTCGCATCCATCGCGGCTGCGGTCGCAAACGCATACAGCATCAGCATCACGACGATGAAGGCCATCACCAGCCAGAGAGGCACCATCAGCGCGAAAAAGGAGTCAGAGCCTTGGAAGAACGCGGCATTCCAGAGCAGCACGAGGATGACCGGCACCGTGAAGGCGGCTATGCCCCACCCCGTCCGGAAGTTCTCCCGGATCACCCTGAAGAACTCCCGGATGTCCGGCGTCTGGATCTGGTTGCGGGGATCGATCATCCGAAAGAGCGCGACCGTTGCCGGAGGTCCGGGCACAATCAGGATCGCAGACAGCCACCAGAGCGCCGAGACGACGATCACCAGCACGAATTGGTCGTAAGCGTCCTTCAAGCCGCGGAGGAAGAGTCGAATGAAGCGCACGTTTCCCTCTTGTATCTCGGTTCAAGTGTCAGCCGGAGCGGCTTCCGCCCGTCAGTGTACCCGCTTCACTCCAACTCCTCGATGATACGCAGCTCGAACCGACCGTCAAACCGTGGCGCGCACCTCCCGCAGGACCACCTCCCCCGGCGTCGACGCTTGACCCGCATGCCGCACCGAGGACAGGCGTAGACGTAGCGGTACGGGCGCCGCTGCAGTGGCAGCAGGGCGGAGCGCACCTCCTCGAGCGACGCGCCGGTCAGCTCGGCGACACGGTATGCAATTCGGTCGTATCCGTGCTTTGCATGGCGTCGACGCTCACCGTCGATCCAGTCGCGCATGTGGACCAACTCCTCCGCGACGACGACCTCGAGCGCCCGTGGCTGGTCCAGATCGATGCGTGAGAGGTTGATCAGGATCGCGTGCCGATCATGGTGACGCAGGAAGATGTATGCGCCGCCGAGCGATGACGACATGCGACGGCCAAGCCAGCGCTCGAACTCGCGCCTGTCCGCGGTAATCATGAGTTGATCGGCGGGCAGCCGGAGCCGGTTCAGATAGCGTTCGACCAGTTCGCGAACCAGATCAGGCAACCGCTCGACGGTCATCCATTGCCTCCCCGTATCCCTTTATCGGTGCACAATAGACGCATGAACAGTATTGGTGAGCCTGTATCCGTGAGACCAGGCCAAGACTGAATCCAGCGAAGTGGTCGGCGCTCTCACCCGCATCTCTTAGTCCGTTCAGGACGAGGGAAGGGCCGCTCGTTAACGTTCCGACCTCTCTTCCGTGCGCAGACGCTCGTGACTGTCCCATTGGTTCATATCCTCGCCTACGCAGCCAGGAGCCATAGGCCGTGTCCACCCTCCGACCCCGCGAAGATGCCCGCCGGCAGCACGAGAGACCACACGTCCTGATCGTCACGGACGACCCATCGCTCATCGACTTTCTCGGCGAAGGCCTTGTGATGGGCGGTTTCTGGACGTCGGTCATCAGTCATGGACTGCAGGCGCTGGAGGTCTTTCGCCACCGTCAGTTCGACCTGCTCGTCATCGATCGCGATCTCGGCACCTTCGACGCCGTTGAGCTCATGGAACGCCTTCGTGGTCTGTCGGAGCGCGGTGACATCCAGCCACGCAGCCGCGCCCCGGTGGTCGTGATGGCCAGCGGCGACGCAGATCTTGATGTCGAACAGCAGGAGCGCCTAGGAATTGCGACAATCCTTCAGGCGCCCGTTGAGCTCGAAGACGTCGTGCAGACCCTCCACCGCGTGTTCGTCGCCTGGCGCGACGCTCACCCGGACGTCCCATTGGCCGACGAATCCTGAGACACCGCTCGCTGCGGCAATCCGTCCATCTCCTCAAAGCGCCCGGTGATGGTGAAGACGGTCCGCTCGCAGATGTTGGTGACCCGGTCACCGAGGCGCTCAACATTGTGCGCAGCCCAGAGGAGATGCGTGGCACGGTTGATCGTGGCCGGGTCGGCCATCATGTAGGTCAGCAGCTCGCGGTAGATCTGCTCATAGAGCTTGTCGATTTCCTCATCCCGCGCGGCAACCTTCCACGCGGCGTCCTCGTCCTGCTCGATGAAGGCCGTCACCGCATCTCCGAGCATCTCGCGCGCAATCTCGGCCATCCGCGGGATATCGACGAGCGGTTTGAGCAAATCCTCGTCGGCAGTTTCGATCACGATCTTTGCGGTGCCCGACGCGTGGTCACCCATGCGCTCGAGGTCGGTGTAGAGCTGCATGCACGCGGCGATCCGTCGCAGGTCGCCGGCCATGGGGGCCTGTGTCGCGATAACGGTGATCGCCTGCTCTTCAGCCGCCCACCGACGGTCATTGATCAGCTGGTCGTCCTTCCGCACCTGCTGCGCTAATTGGACGTTCTGCGTCCTGAGCGCCTCGATGCTGCGGGCGATGGCTTTGTCCACCATGCTGGCCATCGCAACCACGACGTCCATGAGCTCCTGTATCTGCGAGGTGTAAGCGGCACGCATCGTCATCCAGCATTCTCCCATGGTATTCGCTGCAGATTTTCCCGATTATGGTGCTTCTACCCGAAGCGACCGGTGATGTAGGCCTCCGTGCGTCTGTCCTCAGGGTTGGTAAAGATCTTCGTCGTCGGGCCGCATTCGACCAGAACACCCTGCCGTCGTTCATTGAGCGAGAAGAAGACCGTCCTGTCGGAGACGCGCGAGGCCTGCTGCATGTTGTGTGTCACGATGACAATCGTGTAATTCTGCTGCAGTTCCCGAAGCAGCTCCTCGATCTTCAGGGTCGAGATTGGGTCGAGCGCCGAGGCCGGCTCGTCCAGCAGGATCACGTCCGGCTCGGTCGCGAGCGCCCGGGCGATACAGAGGCGCTGCTGCTGCCCGCCAGAGAGCGCCATGCCGCTGTCCTTGAGCTTGTCCTTGACCTCATCCCAGAGGGCCGCCTGCCGCAGCGTGCGTTCGACGTGCTCGTCGATGTCACCGCGGTACCCGTTGATCCTGGCGCCCCAGGCGACGTTCTCGTAGATACTCTTCGGGAAGGGGTTCGGCTTCTGGAAAACCATGCCGATCCGCCGCCGAACCTCGACCGGATCGACCTTCGGCGAGTTGATCTCCGTGCCGTGGTAGGTGATGCTGCCCTCGACCCGCGCCGTCGGCACCAGGTCATTCATCCGGTTGATGCAACGAAGCACCGTGCTCTTGCCGCACCCCGACGGTCCGATGAAGGCGGTGATGCGATTTTCAGGGATATCGATGTCGACGCCGGCGACCGCGTGGAAGTCACCGTAGTAGACATTGAGATCGCTGATGGTGATGACCCGCTCGTGCTCCTCCGGGTCGACATGCTCCTTGAACTGCGTCACAGACGCGGCACGAAGTGGGGTCTGGGGAATCTCTGTTGCCATCGGTGCTACCACCGATCCTTTCCAAGTCTCTCGCGGAGGTAAATCGCCAAGCCATTCATCGTCAGCAGGATCACCATCAGCACGATGATCGCCGCCGCAGCCAACTGGGTGAACTCTTCCTGCGGCTGCTTGGCCCATTGATAGATTTGCATCGGCATCGCGGTGTACTGGTCAAAGAAGCTGTCGGGGTTGGCGAAGACCACTGCCGACGCGCCCACGACGATCAAGGGGGCCGTTTCGCCAATAGCACGGGAGATCGCCAAGATGGTGCCGGTGAGAATTCCCGGCATCGCCGCCGGAAGCACGTGATGGTGAATCACCTGCCAACGGGTCGCCCCGACCCCGAAGGCAGCTTGCCGCAAACCGAGCGGCACATTGCGTATCGCCTCCTGTGACGCGATGATGACGATCGGCAGGATCAGCAGGCCCATGGTGAGCGCTCCTGCAAGCAGCACGCGACCGAGGTTCAGCATCTCCACGAAGAGCGCGAGCCCGAGCAGTCCGTAGACGACGGACGGCACACCCGCGAGGTTGGAGATGTTGGTCTGCAGGACGTCGGTGATCCGTCCCTTCGGCGCGTACTCCTCCATGAAGAGCGCGGTGCCGACCCCGATGATGAACGCCATCACGCCAGAGACCGCGACCAGCAGGATCGATCCAAGGATCGCCGCCTGCAATCCGGCGTCCTCGGCATTGCGCGAGTACTGCTCGGTGAACAGATCGAGCCTGATCCAGTCCCAGCCGCGGAGGAGCAGTACGCCGAGCAGCAGCGCCAGCAGCAACACGGCCGATACAGCGGCCAGCATGAAGACGAATGAGAGCACTCGAGCTCGCCGGTTGCGGTTCGCGATGCGCGGTCGCCAGGTATGTCGCCGCACGCTTCCGGCCGCGGTGCCGAGGTTCGTTGTCAGGCTCATTGGTACACCTTCCGGTAGCGCCGCGCTATCCACTGGCTCAGGATATTCATGGTAAGGGTCATCAGGAAGAGCAGCAGGCCCACCGCGAAGAGCGATTGGAACTCGAGGCTGCCGTAGACCACATCACCCGTGAAAACCGCGACGATGTAAGCGGTCATCGTCTGCATACCCTCCAGCGGGTTCCAGCCGTCAGCCGGCCGTGCACCTGCCGCGAGTGCGACGATCATCGTCTCACCCACCGCCCGGGACATCGACAGAATGAATGCGGCGACGATACCCGAGGTGGCTGCCGGCACGACAACGCGGAGTGACGTCTCCAGCTTGGTCGCGCCAAGGGCGTAAGCACCCTCGCGAAGCGAATACGGCACGGCGCGAATGGTATCCTCGGCAAGTGAGGCCATCAGCGGCAAGATCATGATGCCCACTGCGATGCCTGCGGCCAAGGCGCTTTGGAAGTGGATTTCCCTGCCGAACAAGGGCTTGAGCAGGCTCGGCGTGATGAAGGTCAGGGCGAAGTATCCGTAGACGATCGTGGGCACGCCCGCGAGCAACTCGAGCGCCGGCTTCAGGATCGAGCGGACGCGCGGGCCGGCATACTCGCTGAGGTACACCGCGCTCATCAGGCCGAGCGGCACCGCCACGAGCAGAGCGATGAGTGTGACGACCAGCGTGCCGCGTACCAGCGGCAGCACGCCCCACTCCTTCTCAAGGAAGAGCGCCGTCCAGGTGTTGCCGAACAGAAACTCGGTAACGGGCACCTCGCGGAAGAACCTGACGGCCTCGAAGAGCAGCACGCCCCCGATGCCGAGTGTGACCAGCAGCGAGAACGCCGCGAAGAGAAACAGAACGGCCGCGATGAGGGCCTCGCTGGCGTTGCGATTTCGCTTGCCTGAGAGATCGACCGGCTCGCGCGCCATTACGGACCGCGTTGGTACGCGTTGAACAGCCAATTTTTCAATCCTCCCCCTCGACAGCCGTGCACGCAACCAAACCGGGATGGGATCCTCGCCGGCAGACGGTCTCCGGAATAGCGGCGATGTAGGGCGCATACGGAATGCACCATGGGCCCGGCAGTGAGACCGAGCTCGTTACCGTTCCCAGTCTCACTGCAGCTCTTCCTCGCTGTCCGGCGCGGCCGAGCCCTCGATAGCCCCCTCGAGCTTCTGCCACTGCTCGGCGATCTGCTCGTCGCTCATCGGGACGTACCCGACGTCATCGGCCAGCTCCTCGGCATTGGCCAGGTAGAAGCGGAGAAACTCCTGAACTGCCTGCCGCTCAAGCGAGTCAGCGCGGACGTAGGTGTAGAGCGGGCGTGCCAACGGCGCGTAGTCGCCCGACGAGGCCGCCTCGGCGCTCGGTACCACGCACCCATCGCCGCTGTCGACGGCGACAGCATGGAGCACGGTCGCGTTTTCGAGGTAGTAGGCCAGGCCGAGATATCCGAGCGCGTACGGATCGTAGTGGACACCCTGGACAATCACGTTATCGTCTTCGCTCGGCTGGAAGTCGGTTCTGCTCGCCCCACCCTCACCGTTGATCACCTCGGTGAAGTAATCGAACGTGCCCGAATCGGCCCCAGGGCCGTAGAGGTAGATCGGCTCGTCGGGAAACGACTCGTCGAGCTGGTTCCAGTGCGTGATCCGGCTGTCCGGGGCCCAGAGCTGGTTGAGCTGCTCGACGGTGAGGCAGTCAACGAAGTGATTCTCCGACGACACGACGACGGTCAGCGCGTCCAGGGCAATCTCGAACTCGTAGAATTCGACGTCATTTTCGGCACACAGCTCGACCTCTTCCGGCTTGATCTCCCGAGAAGCATTGGAGATATCAATGTCACCTTGGCAGAAGCGCTTGAAGCCGCCGCCGGTGCCGGAGACGTCTACGGTCACGTCGATGTTCTCAGCCACGTCACGAAACTCTTCGGCAACCGCAGCAGTCATGGGGCCGACGGTCGATGAGCCGTCCGTCGCGACGGCACCGCTAATGTCGTCGATGTTCTCAGGCACCGCGTACTCGGTGGCTTGCTGTGCCGAGACCAGCTGGGCCAGTGTGAACATGCCGGCCACTGCCACCGCTACGGCACGCCGGAAAACGTTTCCAAATTTCATCAGGATCCTCTCAAACAAGGTGTGCTGCCCCGGGCGAGCGACCATCGCTACGCATCGCTCGCGCTGCGACAGGCTCAGACGCCGTCCCTACAGAGCCACTCGCCTGATGAAAAGACGAGAACGATCACGACACCGCAGAGTGCGCATCGAGAGCGGCATGAAAGCAGTATCCGGTGCCATACACCGTCCGGATGCATCCGCCATCCATCCCCGCATCCTGGAGCTTCCCGCGCAGCCACGAGATGTGGACATCGATCGTTCGTTCGTCGACCACGACGTCCGCGCCCCAGATCGCATTCAGCAGCTCCTGTCGACCGAAGACTTTGCCCGGCTCGAGCGCGAGCGTCGAGAGCAGGCTAAACTCCTTCGGCCGGAGGTGCAGGGCCGCCCCGTTCACCGCTGCGCGGCGCCGGTCTGGCTCGATCCTCAGCGGGCCGCGCTGCAGCACCGCCGGTGGTCGCGCGGCTGGCACTGCGCGCCGCCGGAGGGCCGCCCGAATTCGGGCGAGCAGCTCGCGCAACGCGAACGGCTTGACGACGTAGTCGTCGGCGCCGAGCTCGAGGCCATCGATCCGGTCTTGCTCCTCACCTCGGGCGGAAAGCATCAGCACCGGAAGCTGAATGCCGCGCTGCCGAACGCGTTGCAGAATCTGGAACCCGTTCACACGCGGGAGCATCACGTCAAGCACCAGCAGGTCCAACTGCCCCTCATGGTCACGAACGATCTCCATCGCCCGTTCGCCGTCGTCCGCCGTGAGTACCATGTAGCCCTCTCGGCGAAGGTTGAAGGCGAGCGTGCTGCGAAGGGTCGGATCGTCTTCGACGAGGAGCACCATTGGCTGCTCGGTCCGGTCCACGTGATGCCGCACCTTTCTGGTTGGTGTCGGATAGCGTTCCGTGGCAACCGACTGACCCGATCGCCACCGATTCGTATGCTACGCGGCTCACGTAAATGGGAAGTAATCGGTTTGTAAAATCCTCGAAAAATCGTAGGGGAAGGGATCGCGCTATGTTATACCCATGAGCGCAGGAGCAATGCAGTGAGTATGGGCTGCCGATCGGCAGAGGTCGGCGGGTTGCGAGTCCGACCGGCTGAACTGTAGCGGAGGATTCCGTCTATTCGCCACCGAGGACGTCGTCAAGCGTTGGAACAAGCTCTTCGAGCGAAGACGTCGAATCTTCAAGTTCGACGTCTGGCGTTACCCCGATGCCTTCCAGCGGCTCCTCACCGGGCGTGAACCACTCCGCAACCGTTAGTCGCAGTGACTCACCGGAATCCAGATCGTAGACGCGCTGCACCGATCCCTTGCCGAAGCTTGGCTGGCCCACGACCACAGCTCGATCGTAGTACTGCAGCGCACTCGCCACGATCTCCGATGCGCTGGCGGTGTGTTGGTCGACAAGCACAAGCATCTCGCCGTCAAACCGCTCCGCTCCGTCGCCATCGATGTCGAGCGGGATCATCCCGCCCCCTGCCGGCCACGTATCCTCCAAGAGCGCGGGACCTTCTTCGTGGTCGACGAAACGCCCGACAACCTTGGTCGCCTCCGACACCCACCCACCCGGGTTGCCCCGCAGGTCGAGCACCAGCTGGCCGGCGCCGTCCTCTTCCGCGTGCTCGAGCGCAGTATCCAGCTCCTCGGTGGTCGTCAGCGCGACGAGCGAAATACTGATGATCGCCAAGTCCTCCTCTGGGAAAAACCGGTAGGCGACGGTTGTCTCGCCTGTCGAGATGCGCTCGCGAGTGAGCGTTAGCTCGTACGGCTCGCCGCCCGGACGGGACAACGCGATCTCCACGTCGGTTCCGGCACCCCCACGCAACAGATTGGACGCGGTCTCGAGCTCGCCTGCGGGGATCGGCGTGCCTTCGACCGTTTCGACAACGTCCCCGACACGTACGTCGGCTCTCTGCGCCGGCGAGTCAAGCATCACCGAAACAACCTCGATCTCGTTCTGGTCGTTCTCGGCGATAGAGACCCCGATTCCCTCGTATTCCCCGGTCAGCGCCGCGGAGGAGCGTGCTGCCTCGGCCGGCGGCAGGAAGGCGGCGCGGTTGTCCCCCGAGCCCTCCAACAAGCCCTCGATCGCCCGGCGTTCGAGCTCCTCCCGCCAGGCGTCTGCCTCCGCCCCTGCACCCGGACGGTAGTAGGAGTCGCGCTCCAGGTGTTCGATGACAGTGCCCAGCTCCTGCCAGTCCTCGCTCAGTACTACGGCATCCTCGTGACGATCGCGCTCAGCGAGCAGCCCCACCATAATGCCGCCGAAGAAGACCAGCACGGCGATACCGATGCTCCAGAGGACGATCAGCCAGCGGGGAATGTGTCGCCGGTCGGGTGGCGCGCCGTATGATTCCTGTTGTCCGGGTGATGGGGCCATGAACAATTGCCTCTGCACGGAAGCGCTGGCGGGTGAACTCACGGGGAATGGTGGGCAATGTTGTTGACGGTCGATGTAGGCAACACCAACACGCTATTCGGGCTCTACACGAGCGACAGCGAGGCCCCGCCCATAACGTTGCGCGCCTCTTCTCGGCGGGACCGTATGCCCGACGAATGGTACGCCATCCTTGAGCCAGGCCTTCGTCGCAATGGCATCATTCCCGAGCAGATCGACGACATCGCGATCTCGAGCGTCGTGCCGGGTGTTACTGAGTGGGTCCGGCAGATGGGGGCGGCGGTCCTGGGCGCCGAGACGGTCGTTGTTCGCTCCACCACCGATCTCGGCATCACCGTTGCCACGGATTCTCCCGCAGAGATCGGCACCGACCGCATAGTCAACTCGCTGGCCGCCCGCGAACGATACGGCTCACCAGCGATCGTGATCGACTTCGGCACCGCCACGAACTTCGACGTCGTCGACAAGGCGGGGCGGTACATCGGCGGAGCGCTGGCGCCGGGCCTGGTGGTTGCGCTCGAAGCCATGGCGAGCCGCGCGGCGCGCCTCTTCTCCGTGGAGCTCGACTTCCCCGAGCATGCCCTCGGCCGCAACACCGTGCACGCGATGCAGTCGGGCCTGATGTTCGGTTACCTCTCCCTCATCGATGGCATGATCGAGCGTCTCTCGGCCGAGATCGAGGGCGATCCCAGGGTCATCTCCACCGGCGGGCTCGGCGCGAGCTTCGCGGCACACTCGCCGCTGATCGACCATCACGACGAGCATCTCACCTTGCTCGGTCTCAAGCTTGCCTGGGAACACCTACGCGCCGAGAAAAGAGAGATCGGTTTCGTTGTCGAAGCTGAGCGCGGCGGCCATCAGCATCTTCCAGGCGCCCATGGCGTCGTTGAGGTCAAGCATCT
>DASYWL010000205.1:0-14494 GCA_035936055.1 Thermomicrobiales bacterium | reverse complement strand
CATGTAGATCGTGTCGCCGATGACGATCTCCTCGCTGACCAGAGTGTCACCGTTGGTCGTGAGCGTATGGCGTTGGTCGGGCAGGATAACGCGGTCCGTCGTGACGCTTGCGGGCGGGCCGCCGGCGGCGACCGACTGGGTTTCCACGCGGCTTTCCTCCACCCAGGCGTCGACCTCGTCCCACGCCACGCTGGCTTCATTGAGCAGCGTGCCGACGGGCATGTCATTCGGGCCAAAGCTGACCGCGGTGGGGGTGGCCGTGGGTTCGGGATCGGCATTGAGATCGAGCCGGCATCCGGCAAGCAGCGTCGCTCCGGCCAGCGCCAGTGCAAGCAATCGAATATGGCGCCGTGCGGGCTTCAGGTGGGGCATGAGCGTGACTCTGGTGAATTCAGGCCTGCATCGATAACTGCTGTCGAGCGTAGCAGAAGCGGCCGGCTGAGACATCTCACGGCGCACCGCGAGGAGCGTCCTTCTGGCAAGAGGTGCAGTAAGCGAGACCGCACCGGATCTGGAAGGAGCGAAGCACTGTGAACACTGTTCAGCGTTTGATGGTTCGGGGGCGAGGAAGTGACACCGGTATGCGAGTCAATGTGATCGTACCGAGCCGGTGCGAGCTTCCGCCGCCAGCACCATCGACGGCACCCATCGAGCGCGCTGCGGCCGATCTTCGTCGAGCCGCCTCGGCCGACAGGCTGCGCCGCGAGACGGACCGGCTCTGGTTCACCACCAGCGACCGATGATCGATCGGAGGCAGACCGTGGACCTGCTCGTCCTCCTGATTGTGCTGATCGTTCTGGATCTCCTCGCGCTGCTGTTCGGCGTGGATTCCCGACACCGAACAGGTGCAAACTGGTGGTAGCTCACCAACCAGGCGAAGAGTTGAGGTGGCCCCCGGCTTTCTGACAGGCCAGGGGATTGGTGCCCACAGGGTAGGGTTGATGCAGAGGAGCCGACTCCGAAGGATGGTCGCATCGGAGGACCTTGGTCAGTGCTGGCTGTCTTCGGCGGTAAGGTAGCCGATGATATCTCCGAGGGCGCGGAGACGCTGACGGAGGGCCACGTCCTTTGCGATGCGGTCTCGATCGGCGTGTGCCAAGCTCTGAGCGAGATCGCCGACGGAATTGGTTATCCGCGCCGGCGTGAACTTTGGTGCGCCGAGTGCTGTCGCGATCTCGGCGAGACTCGCGCGATCGACCTCCTCCCGCGCCGCAGCCCCGAGCGACTCCAGCAGCCGATCGACCTGCGTCGCCCGCTCATCATCGCTGCCGCTGATGGCAAGATCCAGCAGCTCATCGATGTGGGCACGGACGGCTACCGGCGAGCTTGCAGGTCGCTTCGACTCCCGAATGGCGCGTCCAACCCGCGCGGCCACCTGCGACGGGACGGACCGCTCGATGATCGCCTCCGCGAGCGCTTGCTGGTAAGGCCCGGGCAGGCCCTGCAGCGCGCGCGACTGCTTCTCGGAAAGCGTTCCGGCACGGATATGATCCTGCGCGGGCTTCGGCAGCTTGCTGGTGTCGAGGAGCTGGAAGAGGCGCGATCGCTTGATGCCGACCTCTGCAGCAACATCCTCCCATGGCGCGTCGTCCATCTGGTCCTTGAGGATGCGAAGCGCCCGGGCGCGGTCGATGGCGTTGAGGTCGTCGCGGACGATGTTCTCCATCAGCTGCTGGACCAGCCGCCGGCTCTCGGGCACGTTGCGGACCAGCGCGGGGATCGTCCGGCGCTCCGCGAGGGTTGACGCACGGAAGCGGCGCTCGCCGTGGATGATGATGTAGCGGTCGCGCTCAACGTCGTACCGCACCACAATCGGCTGCAGCACGCCTTCCTTGCGGATGCTGGTCGTCAGTTCCTCCAGTCGCTCCTCGTCGAAGCTGCGTCGCGGTTGCTCGGGGTCCGGCTCGATGCGTTCGAGCGCGATCTCCTTGGCTTCGGCGAGGTCCTCGACGCCGACCGCCTGTGGCCGGGTGTCCTTGAAGAGCGCGTCAACGGTAAACTTGCGCCGCGAGCGGCCGGGATGAGGTGATTTCTCGCCGGTGTCGTCCTGCGGCATCTGGCGGGGAGCGCGGCGGGTTTTGCGCCCGGTCAGGATATCCTCGAACTCGTCGGGCTGTTGTCGTTCAGGCATGGCTCGCCTCCCCGCGCGTTGGCACTGAGACGTCCCGGCCGTCAATCAGCCATGAGCCAACATCACGGTAGGCCGCAGCCACCGAGGATCGTGGCATATAGTGCAGCACGCTCGTCTGTTCGGCCGTGGACTCCGCCCCCCGCACGGAGAGGGGAATGGAGGGCAGCAGCGGCAACTCCGGAAACTGGGTCTCCAGCGTGGTGAGCATGTCGACCGCGAGCCGGGACGAGTGGTGAACCTTCGTCGGCAGGAAACCCACGATCTCCAGCTTCGGATTAAGCCGCGTGATGCGTCCGAGGGTGTCGAAGAGTCGCTGCAGGACCATGAGAGAGAGCGGGTGCGGCTCAATCGGGATGATCAGCTCCCGAATGGCGATGAGGATGTTGATCGAGATGATGTTCAGCGCCGGCGGCGAGTCGACCAGCACGAAGTCGTAGTCGGCGAGATCGGCCTGTCGCAGCCGGTTGTCGAGCTGGCGCTCGCGCTCAAGCACGTTGAGCAGCTCCATTTCGGCAGCGGCGAGGTCCGGGTGCGACGGGACGATGGCGATATCCCGGATCGAGGTCGGCACCACGACGTTGGCAATGCCCACCTGCTCGTAGAGCAGCAGGTCGTACACCGACATTTCCAGCGCTGTGACGTCGACGCCGAGTGCCATGGTGAGGCTTGCCTGCGGGTCGAGATCGAGGACCAGCACGCGGCGGCCGCGCTCGGCGAGGGCGGCGGCGACGTTCAGAGTGCTGGTCGTCTTGGCGGTGCCGCCCTTCTGGTTGAAAAACGCGATGATTCGGGCCATTACGAGAGTGCCATCCTGCGGGTGCGGGTTCGGAATCCGGCCGGTTCAGCCAAGCCGACGGTGGTACACAAGGGTAGCAGGAACAGGCACCAGCCGGGGCGTCGGGATGATGCCGAGGATCAAAAACCTCGCAGCCCCGTGAGCGCAACGCGAATTGGCACGGAGTACTCGTCCGAGAAACGTTCCGGTGTCGAGTTGAGCCGCTGAATGTCGTCCTGATACTTCTCGATGTAGGCCGCATGCTCCCGTGCCGGTGGCGACTCACCGGAGAAGACCACCACGTCGCCACCTGAGGGCGTGGCGTTGAATGAGAGGGCAACCTTCGGGTTCGCCTCGATGTTCCGCAGCTTCGGCTTGTCTGGCTGTGAGTAGATGAGCAGCGTGTCACCCCCGCGCAGAAACCAGACCGGGCTGGGCTGCGGCGTGCCATCTGGCCGAACGGTGGTTAGCCAGATCACCTGCTCGCCTGCGAGGCGGTGCTCCACGCGCTGCCCGAACTCGGTGGTAATGTCAATGAGTGGCATTGGCCGGATCTCCTGACGCTTGTTGGCAGGGCGGACATGGAGCCGCCCGTACGGCCGGCTCCATGTCGATACCTCGGAATGGCGACACAATGATTTTCATCGCGAATGGGCGAGTGTACTACTTGAGACCACCGGGCCGGTAGTTGGGCGCTTCCTGGGTGATCGTGATGTCGTGCGGGTGGCTCTCCCGCAGCCCGGCGGCCGTTACCTGCACAAACTGGCTCTCGGTGCGCAGGGAATCAACGCTGTCAGCCCCAGCGTAGCCCATTGCCGAGCGGAGCCCGCCCACGAGCTGATAGACCATCGCGTTGAGCGGGCCCTTGTAGGCGACCCGTCCCTCGATCCCTTCCGGCACGAGCTTTTGCACGTTGCCGATGTCTTCCTGGAAGTATCGGTCCTTTGAGAACGACCGTGCCCGCATCGCCCCGAGCGACCCCATCCCTCGGTACTCCTTGAAGCGCTCGCCCTTGAAGATGATTACTTCGCCGGGGCTCTCGTCGAGTCCGGCGAGCAGGCTACCGAGCATCACGGCGTGCGCGCCGGCGGCGATCGCCTTGGCGATGTCCCCGGAATACTGAATGCCACCGTCGGCAATGACGCAGACGTTCGTCCCGTCAAGCACCTGCGCGACGTTATTGATGGCGGTGATCTGCGGCACGCCTGTGCCCGAGACGACGCGGGTGGTGCAGATGCTGCCCGGTCCGACACCGACCTTCACGGCAGCAGCGCCGGCATCGGCCAGCGCCTGGGCGGCGGCGCCCGTGGCGATGTTGCCGGCGAGGATCGGTACCGAGAGTGACTTGCTGAACCTGCGCAAGGTCTCGATGACGGATTGCGAGTGGCCGTGCGCGGTGTCGACGACCAGCAGGTCGACGCCCTTGGCGACCAGTTCCTGCGCACGCTCCTCGGCGTCCTGGCCGACGCCGACGGCTGCGGCAACCCGCAGGCGTCCGCGATCGTCCTTGGTCGCATTCGGATACTGGATCTTCTTTTGTATGTCCTTCACCGTGATGAGGCCGGTCAGGTAGCCGGCTTCATCGACCACCGGCAGCTTCTCGACTTTGTGCCGATGGAGGATGGAGCTTGCCTCGTCGAGGCTGGTGCCCTGCGGTGCGGTGATGAGTCCCTCCTTCGTCATCACGTCGCCGATGCGCTGGCTGTTGTCGTCAATGAAGCGGAGATCGCGGTTGGTGAGGATGCCGACGAGCTTGTTCTCATCGTCAGTGATCGGCACGCCGCTGATGTGGTAGCGCGCCATAACCGCCTCGGCGTCGCTCACCAAATGGTCGGGCGAGAGGGTGACAGGCTCCACGATCATGCCCGATTCCGAGCGCTTGACCTTGTCGACCTCGGCGGCCTGCTCTTCAATGGAGAGGTTTCGGTGGATTACACCGATGCCGCCTTCTCGGGCAAGAGCAATCGCCAGCCGCGCCTCGGTGACCGTATCCATCGCTGCCGAGAGGAGCGGGACCTTCAGGCTGATCTCGTCGGTGAGTTTCGTCTCTGTCGAAACGGTGGCCGGCAGCACATCGGAGTGCGCGGGAAGGATGAGCACGTCATCAAAGGTCAGGCCGATGCCCGTGAACTTGTCGGGTCGCAGGCGGCCGTCGTGGTGACCATTCTCCGAGATGCCGGCTGAGAGGCTGGTGGGGTCGGGGATCGTCTTCTGACTCATGCAAAACTCCTGACATGTGTGCCGTAGGCAGCGACGGATCATCTGGTGGCTGCGAGACGAGTGCGGAGCTCCCGGGCGACCTCGGCGTAGGCGGCTGCTCCTCTGGAGGATGGATCGTATTCGCCGATGACCTGCCCGAAGCTCGGTGCTTCGGCAAGACGCACAGAACGGGGGATGACGACAGAGAAGAGATGGTCGGGGAAGTAGCGCCGAACCTCGTCGACCACATGACTCGAAAGCCGGGTACGCCCATCGTACATCGTCATAAGCACGCCGATGAGCTCAAGATCGGGATTGAGGTTGCGGCGAACGAGATCGATCGTGGCCAGTACCTGGCTCACTCCCTCGAGCGCGAGGTACTCGCACTGTACGGGGATCACCACGGCGTCGGCGGCGGTGAGGGCGTTGACCGTCAGCAGCCCGAGCGAGGGAGGGCTGTCGATCAGCACAACGTCGTAGTTCGAGCGGATGTGGGCAACGGCATCGGCGAGTCGATACTCCCGGCGTGGTTGGTCGACCAGTTCGACCTCCGCGCCGGCCAGCATCGGAATTGCCGGCAGCAGGTCGATTCGCTCGCGCGCGCCAGGGATGATGGCATCGGTGGTGTCGACGTCGCCCATCAGCGCATCGTAAAGCGTGATGTCGAGAGCCTGCTTCTCCACCCCGAATGAGGAGGTCGCGTTGCCCTGAGGATCTATGTCGACGACGAGTACATTGTCGCCCAGGCCGGCAAGCACGGAAGCGATGTTCACGGTGCTTGTGGTCTTGCCGACGCCACCCTTCTGATTGACGAATGCCACAACCCGCGCAGGACGCTCAGTGGGGAGCATATCCTGCTTGGGAACGGTGGTATTCATCAGGGTGTCAGAGGTCAAGGCTGGCCTGTCATGGGGCTGGAATCAGCAGCGGTCCGCCGCTGATTGGCGGGTGGGCAACCGGCAACGAACCTGGAGGCTCCTGTCGGTTGCGGTATCGTAGCATGCTGGTCTGGCGCCTCTCAAAGGCGGTGTGTTCGCGCGTGGTGCGGTGGTTGCGCGCCCGGGAGTTTGCACTCGACTTACTCAATCACGGTGACGGCGGTGCCGAGCGGTGCCCACTGGTAGATGAACGCTGCCACATCGAGTGGCAGGTTGATGCACCCGTGGCTCATTCGCTGCCCGAACTTGTTGTGCCAGTACGCGCCGTGCAGCGCCTCCGCGTCATAGTTGATGTAGAGCACGTTGGGTACGTCCTCGACCGAGTAGCTTTCGCCTCGACCTTCGCCCTCGGCACTGCCGACCGAGATCACCTCGCCGCTGGAGTCGGTGAAGCCGGCCATGTCCTGCGCGGGAAACTTCATGCGAACATGGAACGCGCCGATCTCGGTCTCGTTCGGTGCCAGGCCCGTACTCACGAGCGTTTCCAGAATGACCTGGTTGCCTTGGTAGGCGGTGAGCTTCTGCTCCGAGATGTCAATGACGATCGAGCGGCGCCCCGGCAGGCCGGTCGTGTCGATGCCGTACGGGTTGAAGACCTGAACGAAGAGGCTTTCGTCATACACCGGCAGATCGGCGGTCACGGGAGCCAGTTGGTCGACGCCATACCGGGCTGGGTTCTCGGCGGGGAGTGATGCTGGACGAACGATGCCCTCCTGCTCCATGAGCATCCCATTGCGGAAGAGCTGCACCATCACCCCTCGCTGTCGAAACGGCTCCGAGATCGGGGCGCCGAGGTAGAACCAGCCCTCGTGGCTGTCGTACCACGCGCCGAACTGCCCCGAGATGCTGAAGCCGGTTTCTGTGCTGAATCGACCGCCATCGGCGTAGACCTCACTCGCCCGGGTCTCGTTGCCGGAGGCGGGAACCGTCTTGCTGACACGGCGGTCTCCCGCGACGCGCCGTCCGTCTGCTCGCGTCTCGTCGCGGTGTGGGGCGAGTTCGGCCGCGCCGGTCGGCTGGAGACGCACGGTCGGCTCGTCGGTCCAGATGACCTCCGGCAGAAATTGGAAGATACCGCGCTCGAACGCTTGGCTGTAGTAGCCGTTGGGCGCGAGGTACGGCTCCGAAATGGGATTGCCATAGACGGACGCGGCACCGTTGGCCCGCCAGTAGTCGAGCATCGTGCCGCTGACCGTGTGACCCGTTTCCGGGACGAGGACGGCCAACGCCGTCTGTCCCATGTCGGGCGGCAGTAGCTCGGGAGCGATGCCTAGTTGACGTGCGCTCGCGCCACCGGTGCCATCGGTGATGTTCGCGTGTGCGACGGGTGTCATGAACCCAATGCCAAGGACCACCACGAGCACCGCGAGGACTACGCGGCTCGGGGCGTGTGCTGCCGACTGAAGGACCGATGTCATGCGTCTCATTCCCCTTGATTCCGGTGTGAACCGCCTGTCGGCCTCTTTGTCGCCCGCCGAACTATATGCCACCTTTACAGAATCCAGGCCTAGTCGCGCTTGTGTCCGGACATGGGCCTTCGCTACGCCGGCTGGCGACGAACTGCATTGACCGCGTCTCGGAGCTGCTCGGCGGCGGATCTGGCGACTTCCGCGAAGTCGGTGCCGGACGAAGCATATATAATGCCGCGTGACGCCGAGCAGAGCACGCCGGTGCCGTTGTCCAGCAGCCCTGCCAGGAGCGATGCCTTGAGATCACCGCCTTGGGTGCCGAGCCCCGGCAGCAGGATCGGCAGGTCGGGTGCGACCCCTCGAATCTCCCGCAGCTGCTCCGGCCAAGTTGCACCGACCACCAGCCCCACGGTAGCCGGGTAGATATCTGCCCATGACGCAACGCGCCGGGCGACGTATCGGTAGAGCGGTTCCCCGGTCTCCGCCAGCGTCTTGTCCTGGAGGTCACCGCTACCGGGATTACTGGTCTTGGCGAGCACGAACACGCCCTTGTCCGTCCGGGAGAGGAACGGTTCCAGACTGTCCTCGCCGAGGTAGGGGTGTACGGTGATGGCGTCGACATCGAGCGTGTCGAGCCAGGCGGTCGCATAGGCGGATGCCGTCGAGCCAATATCGCCGATCTTGCAATCAAGGATTACCGGGATCTCCGCCGGAATCATGTCCCGGACCGTGTAGAGGGCGTCCAGGCCATCCGCGCCATAGGCGAGAAAGAAGGCGAGGTTGGGCTTGTAGGCCACCACGAAGTCTGAGGTCGCTGTGATTAGCCGTTCGCAGAACTCGATGACACCGTCCGCATCGTCGCTGATCCCCTCCGGCATCCAACCGATGGCTGGGTCGAGGCCGATGCAGAGCAGCGAGTCGGCGTCCGCAGCGCGGTGCTCGAGTCGAGCGCAGAAGGTGGAAAGTGTGTCGGGCGCGTGTGACTCGGACATGAACCACCTCGTGGCGAAGCTCCGCGGCATATTGCCTTCCTGCAGTATACCGGGCGACAACACCAGCGTGTCAGCCGAGACGCGGGTCAACATGAGCCTGGCATCGTGTGTGACAATAGGGAACATCTGTTACGGCGAAAACCCCGATGCTAGACTGGGTGTACGGACACTATTGGCAACCGCGTGATAGCGGTGTTTCCGAGCGTGATCCGTAACAGTATCGCCGTTGCAGGTGACGATGAGGCGGCCCGATGGTGCGGGTGAGAGGTGGAGACGACTGTGACGCTTGAGCGGCTGCAAGACGAATCGGGCACACACGCACTTTGGGACGGCGATTTGCCAACACTTGGGGATGTCTTCCGGGCGAGACGAGTGATTGCCAGGCATCTCGCCCCGACCCCACTCATTGAGGCGGAAAAGCTGAGCGACCGAATCGGTGTCGAAGCCTATGTAAAATGTGAGAACCTGCAGCCGACCGGGGCATTCAAGGTGCGTGGCGGGCTCTACCTGCTTAGCCGGCTGTCCGAGGAGCAGCGGGCGCGCGGCGTCGTCGGCGCTTCGACCGGCAACCATGGCCAGTCGATCGCCTACGCGGCTAGAGCCTACGGTGCCAAGGCAACGATCTTCGTGCCCGAGGTGGCCAACGAGTTGAAGGTCGCCTCCATGGAGCGCCTCGGCGCAACGGTGGTCAAGAAGGGTGCCGATTTCAACGTTGCCTTCGAGGCCGCCCGGGCATCTGCCGAGGAGCAAGGAGCCCACTTCATCCATTCGGCGAACGAGCCGGACCTGATCGCAGGGGTCGCGACCGCTTCCCTCGAGATGCTGGAGGAGGTGCCGGACCTGGACGCGGTTTTCGTGCCGATTGGCGGTGGCAGCGGTCTCTGCGGTGCCACGCTTGTGGGCAAGAGCCTCAATCCGGCCTTGCAGGTGATCGGTGTCCAGTCGGAGGAGGCGCCCGTGGTCTATGAGTCCTGGCGGTACCGCGAGCTGAAGACGCTTGATCGCTGCGACACCTTCGCCGAGGGGATTGCCACGCGGGCCGCCTTCTCGTTGCCGGCCGCCATGCTGTGGAACAAGGTCGATGAGATCATGCTGGTTTCGGACGCCGATCTGCGGCGCAGCATCCTGACACTCTTGGAGACGACGGCCATGCTGGCCGAAGGGGCTGGCGCGGCGGCGTTGGCGGGCCTCTACGACCGACGGCATGAGTTCGCCGGCAAGAAGGTGGGGATCATCCTCTCCGGCGGCAACCTGACACTCGAGAGCCTGCAGGAGGCTCTGACCAAGGAGCGGGCGTGGTGAGCACATGGATGGAACGATTTGCCGGCAAGGGACGCCGTGGGGGAAACGGTGTGCTCGTCCAGATTGCCCGCGAGGTGGTCGGGCGCAAGCGGTCGCTCCAGGGAGCGATCAGCGAGGTGCGCCATCCTGCCGTGCTGGACGCGCTCTCTGACGAGGAGTTCACCGTCCTCAGCGAGATCATCGAGGAGCGAGTGAAGTCCGACCGCGAGTTCGCGACCGTCCTGGCTCGTTTGGCCCATGCGGCGGCCCACGCCAAGGGATTCGACCGTGAGACGGTCGATGCCGCACTGGCACTCGACGCGCTGCTTCCCGCCGATGATCCGGCCCGCGACCGTGAAAAGCTCCTCAGAGATGCGTACCGGGCTGCGCAGCGGGCGGGTTATGTGCAGGGCGGCCGCAGGGCGCTTGCTCGACTCGGCCAACGCGCGGCGCAGGTCGGGGAGCCCGAGCGCGCGCGCGTGCTGCTCCAGCAGCAACTTGATCTCGGCCCCGATACATCGGATACCGAAGACGAGGTGGACGCTGCCATCGTGCTTGGCGATCTCCTGCATCGTGACGGTGACACCGACGGCGCGCTGGAGTTGTTCCAGCGGGCGGCTGGCTCTGCCGGAAAGCTGCGCTACGCCAAGGGGCTCTCCGAGGCGCTTGTTCGCGAGATCGACCTGAGCCGCGGGCGGACGAGCGACCAGCGGCTGATCTCTCTGCAGGAACGGGCGTTGGGCGCTGCCCGGGACACGGGTGACTCGGCTCTTGCGGCGCACCTGCTGATCGACTTGGCGGAGCCCAAGGCGCGCGGCGACGATCTCGCCGGGGCCGTCAAGCATCTGGAGGAGGCACTCGACCTGGCGCGCGACCTCGGTGACATGGAGATGGAGAATCAGGCGTTGGAGATGCTGTCGGTCGCCGAACGGCAGCTTGGCCGGAACGAGAAGGCGATTTCGCGCGACGCAGACCGTGTCCGGATCGGTACTGCGACGGGTGCCCCAACTGCCGCGAGGGACGCCATAGAGCATGGCGCCCAACTGCTCGAGCTCCATCGCGCCGACGAGGCGCGGCAGGTTTTAGAGCGGGCGCTCGATATGGCGGAGCAGCGACAGGACAACGAGCTCATCCAGCGAGCGCACGGCGGCGTCGGCATCGCCCTGACCCAGCTGCAGCGTCCCGCCGAGGCGCTCGACCACCTGGCGACCGCGCTGGAGATGGCTCGGCAAAATGGGGAGGCGAAGCACGAGGCGCAGTGGCTCGCGGCAATCGGTGAGGCTCTTTGGCACTACGACCAGCCCGGCGAGGCCAGCAAGGCGTTGCAGCAGGGTATCACGGTGGCTCGCAGGGAGGGCGAGCAGGGAATCGAGGCGGGTATCCTCATGCTGCTCGGTGATATCTTCGGTGCGCAGCGGGAGTTCCCCGAGGCGCGGGCCGCATTCGAGACGGCGCTGGAGCGATTCGTCGCCCGGGATGATGTCGAAAGCCAGATCGCGGCCTTGTCCTCGCTCGGTGGCCTCGCCGTCGAGGCGCGGCGAACCGAGGCAGCGATGCGGTACTACCAGCAAGCGCTGCAGCTCGCTGAGGAGAGTCGCGACCAGGTTGCGGCGGTGCGTCTCTATGGTCGCATGGCGCGGGTCGCACAGCGGGTTGGCGAGCCGCAGGCGGCGATCGACGCACTGGAGCAGGCGGTGGCGCTTGCCGACGAGCTCGATGACGTAGAGCTGCTCGGCACCATGTATCAGCGCCTCGCGATCGCGATGGATACCGCTGGTCATTCCGACACCCTCGACACCTACGAGCAGGCGCTGAGCCTGGCTCGGGAGGTCGACGACGTCTATGGCGAGGCGATGATGCTCGTCAACATCGGATCACGGCTCCACAATGAGGGCGAGGACCAGGAGGCAGTCGAGGTACTCGAGCATGCCTTGGCGCTGGCCGATCAGCTCGGCGCGAGCGGCCTGCACCTTCGTCAGCGCGGCGAGGCGGTGTTGGCCGGCATCGAGCAAGGAAGTGCCCCTGCGCCTCGCAGCCGTGGGTCACGTCCACTCCGGCCTGAAGAGCCCGCTCCGCCTCACAGAGATGACGCCGGCTACTCCACGCCAATTCGCGCGCGGGAGTACAACGGCTCGGCGGCGTCTTCGCGATAGCCGTCACGTTGCGAAGCAGTGAAGCGCCCGGCCCGTAACGGCCGGGCGTCACACTTCCTGGCGGCGTGAACGGACAGTCCGGTTTACACTCGGATGGCTGAACCGACTTGTATCGTTCGTTGAGATGCCCGCCATGCCCCTTTCATCGCCCCGCGCTGTCGGATTCGCCGTTCGTGGCGGTATGCCAGTCGATGCCGCCGATTGGGTGACCGTCGACCTCGGCCCATTTCTTGAGCAGCGGTCGCGGGGCCTGATGATCGCAACTGAGCCCGTCGAGCCAGATGGACATGGCTTCGAGATGGCGCGGGTCACAAGGGAGCTCATCATCTCCGAGCTTCGCGCGATGGAAGATCTCCCGCCCGCCGAGGCCATTGGTCGGGCCTTCGCCACCGCAAACGGGATGCTGTTCGACGAGGGGCAGACTAGTCCCACCCGTGGCTACGACCGCAAGGTGCTCATCGGTGCAACGGCGGTGGTCCTAGAGGGACACCGGTGTGTCGTTGGGCACGTTCCACCCGGCCAGGTCGTGTTTATCGAAGACGCGCTCGCCTACACGGTGCCAGATCTGCAGTCGTGGGCGCCGAGCTTCATCACTTCAGAGGAGATGCCCATCTCTCCTGAGCCGCTCGGGTATACCTCGTGGACCGCTCCGATTCTCGCAGAAACCGAGCTGTCCGACGGCGATGAGGTGTTCATCTGCTCGGCGTCGTTGGCGGAGTCACTGGCGTCTGACCTTGCCGACACCGAGCTGCGCCCACAGGATCTCGCCAGCTATCACGGCCGCTCGCCTGATGCGGCGCTTGATGTCTTCAAGGGGCTACTGATTGCCGACCGAATTGAGGACGGCGCCGCCCTGGTGCTGGCCTTTCCTCCGCAGCCAGGATCTCTTGGTACTGCGTCGATGGACGACGTGCGGTGGCGGCTACGGCATCGCCGACGGCGCGCGCGGGCACAGGTGCGAGCCCTCCTGCCACGTCGCCGCGAGGCAGCCGCGGTTGCCGCACTGGAGGGGGCCGAGGGGGATAGTGTCGACGAGGATACGGTCCAGCAAGAGGAGCCTGCCTACGCGCTGCGTTCTCCGGTCCGCCGGATGTTGTCAAGACGCCGACGCTCCGCCGACACTTGGGTGACGCCCGGCGAGGCACGGCAGTACGGCCTGCCACGCACTCACGGCGTGCAACTGCACCGGTCCGTCTCCATTGACCGGGGCGAGCCGGGCTGGCGCGCGATGCTGCCCCGCATCCCGCTGGCGGGGCCGCTCCTCGTGGCGCTTGTGCTCGGACTGCTGGTGGTGCTGACCTTCGGCAGCTGGTCATTGCGTTCCGACGAGCCCGCTGACACGACCCAACTCGCCTCTCTGGGCGAGATCGACCAGTACATTCTCGCCGCGGCTGAATCAAGCGATCCGGATGATGCGCGCCAGGCGCTAACACTCGCCGAGCAGGCGTTGTTCGATGCAGAAGAGGAAGGGGCGCCGGCCCCGGAGCTTGCTCCACGCCGGGCCGCAATCACCAGTTCTCTGGACGAGATCGACAATGTGCTGCGGCTGGACAACATTGCGCGTATCGGCACCCTCCCGGATCCGCTGCAGGGTGGTGGCACCAGTGCCCTGCTGACCGGCAGTGGACTTTTCCTCGTGAATGGGGGGCTCTACCAGATCCGGACCGACCAGCAGCAGGTCCTCTCGATTCTCGAGCCCGGCGAGACCGCCGGCGGGGTCGAGGTCGGCTCGCTCTTCGATGTCGCTGTAGACAGCGTCGGGCTTCATGTTACCGATGGTGACCACGTGTGGACGCTGCAGACCGACGGTTCGTGGGCCGCGGTCGAGCTTGGCAGGATCAACAATCTTCCATGGCAGCCGAGGCCGGTAGGGGCCTTCGGTGGCGGGATTTACCTGCTGCAGCCGGAGTTCCGTCAGATCTACAGGTTCGACACGGAGATCGAGGATGGCGTCGCCGAACCTGTCGACTGGGTGCTCGCGTCGGTGGCACCGGAGCTCGTGCGCGCAGTCGACATGACGATCAGCCGCAGCATCCATGTGCTACTGGACAACACCAATACCGGGGATGAGGTGTTGACCTACACGCGAGGCGACCTCGACTCACGTGAGATGGTGCCGTATCTCGACTTGGAAACGACGCGACCAGTGGCAGTGCTGGACGGCTCTGCCACACAGCTGCTGTACGTTGCTGCCGAGGACGAGGACGGCGGCGTGGTCGTGGTCTTCGACCCTGCCTCGGACGATGCGTGGCAGCTGCGGCTGCCGACTGACTTCTCGGTGGACGAGGCGGACGTGGCTGCGCCGTTCGAGGATCTGCAGGATGTCGCAATCGACGAGGACACCGGCACGCTCTATCTGGTGAACGACGACGCGGTCTGGACGGCGCAGTACGAACTGCCGGTTGACGCGACCAGCACTCCGATGCCGCAACCCGAGGGGGTTCAGGAGGAGGGAGGATGAGTCGAGCCGGCTCCGTGCGAGGATCGCTCGGATCAGGAGAACGCGTATTGCGTCATTCAGCCCGGTTGCCGGCGAAGGAAGCGAAAAGCAACCCCGTGTATGTCCGAGGGCCGCTTCCCGTTGTCGTTCTCACCTTCTACTCGAAGTAGGCGACG
>DASYWL010000204.1:0-1925 GCA_035936055.1 Thermomicrobiales bacterium | reverse complement strand
ACCGTGGCGAGCACTGGCTCAACGACGAGAAGATCGTCGAGTACGAGCTGGGCACGCCGCGCATGGACTCTCTGGTCGCGGTGAGCAAGTACAGCACCGTTCCGGGATTCGCCGACCGGCGGCGGGGACACATCGTCCTGCAGGACCACGGAGACGCGGTCTGGTTCCGGAACCTCCGGATTCGCGAGCTCAGCGGGAATCGGCGCTAGGCAAGCCTGCGCCCAGGCAAGCATCCACCACACCACAAGGTCTCATGGAACCGAATGCATCCTCCATCGATCGCCGCTCTTTCCTCAAAGCGGCCTCGGCTGCCGGGGTCGGGCTGTGGGCCTCCGGCGGCCTCTCCCCCGCCTACGGCTACCGCGGCTCACCCAACGAGCGGCTGCGGGTCGCGGTGATGGGAGTGAATGGCCGGGGCGAGGTGCTGGCCAAGAGCTTCGCCACCGCTCAAGACTCCGAGGTTGTCTACATCGTCGACGTGGACACGCAGGTGCTCGCGAAGGTAGTCGGCGCTGTCGAGGAGCTGCAGGAGAAGAAGCCTGAGGGAGTGGTCGACTACCGCCGCACGCTCGACGACCGCAACGTGGATGCTCTGGTGATCGCGGCGCCGGACCACTGGCACGCGCTGGCCACGATCAACGGCCTGAAGGCCGGCAAGCACGTGTACGTGGAGAAGCCCGCCGCGCACAACCCGGCGGAGGGCGAGCTGATGGTGGCGGCCCAGCGGAAGTACGACCGGCTCGTCCAGATGGGCAACCAGCAGCGCTCCGATCCGCGGTCTATCGAGATCGTCCAGCAGATCCGGGAGGGGCTGATTGGCCGCCCCTACTACGCGCGCACCTGGTACGCGAATGCCCGTCCGTCGATCGGGATCGGCAAGCCGGCTGCGGTGCCGGCTCACCTGGATTGGGAGCTCTGGCAGGGGCCGGCGCCCCGGGTGCCCTTCCACGACAACTACGTCCACTACAACTGGCACTGGTTCTGGAACTGGGGCACCGGTGAGGTCGCCAACAACGGGACGCACGAGATCGATCTCGCCCGCTGGGCGCTGGGGGTGGACTATCCCGTCCGTGTCACCTCGGTGGGCGGCCGCTACCATTACCAGGACGACTGGCAGTTCTACGACACGCAGGACGTCGGCTACGATTTCGCGGATGGGAAGACCATCGTCTGGCAGGGGCGCAGCAGCAACGGCTTTCCAGTCCTCAACCGCGGCCGGGGGACCAGCATTCACGGCACCGAGGGGACCGTGGTGCTCGACCGGGATGGCTACCTGGTGTACGACCTGAAGAACAACCTGGTCCAGGACGTTTCGGGTCAGGAGAAGATCGACGCGCTCGACACCCGCGGCGGCGATGTCATGACCGACCGCCACATCGAGAACTTCATCAATGCGGTGCGCGTCAGCGAGCGGCTCAACGCGCCGATCCACGAGGGTCACGTGAGTTCGCTGCTGACCCACCTCGGCAACATCGCCCAGCGCACCGGCGATGCGCTGAGGATCGATCCGAAGAGCGGCCACATCATCGGCAATGCCGAGGCCCAGAAGCTCTGGGGCCGCGAGTACGCACCGGGCTGGGCGCCGGTCGTGTAGAGCCTGCAACCCCGCACAACGTCATGCAACTCAAGCGCGACACCGCGCCCGCTCTCTCGCTGCTCTCGACCTTGCTGATCTTCGGCTGTGCCGCGAGCGAAACGGCCAGCCAGCACGACCGGCAAGGTGCCTGGCGAGACCTCTTTGATGGGGCGACGCTGGACGGCTGGCACAACCCCTACGATTGGGGTGAGGCATGGGTCGAAAACGGCGAGATCCGGCTGCGGGCCGACCGGAAGTTCTTCCTCATGACCCGCGAGAGCTTTCGGGACTTCGTCTTCGAGGGCGAGGTGATGCTGCCGGATACCGCCTCGAACTCGGGGTTCATGTT
>DASYWL010000203.1:0-5778 GCA_035936055.1 Thermomicrobiales bacterium | reverse complement strand
CCTTCACCTACAACGGGCTGACATGGACTCCGACGCTGGCCGAGCTCGGAGCATCGATTGACGTGGAGTCGTCGGTCGACGCCGCCTGGGAGCTCGGGCGCGACGAGAGTGCAGTCGATCGTCTCGGGTTCACCCGACAGCTGCTGCGGAGTGACCAGCGTGTGCCGCTGCGCACCACCGTCGATCGCAGCGTGTTGGCAAGTTGGTTCACGTCGGTCAACGCCGATATCGACCAGCGCGCGGTGGATGCGTCGCTCGAGGTGAATGGCGCTGATGTGATGGTTATCCCGGAGCGGAACGGCACCATCGTCGATGAGGCAGCCGCGACCGAGATGGTGCTCGGTGCGCTGGAATCCCTGGAACCTCTTTCGGCCGAGCTGCCGACGCAGGTCGAGCATCCGAAGATCTATGCCGACGATCTCGAGGGGCCACGCGCCGATCTTGCCGCCGCGCTCGATGCGCCGGTCCTGGTGATGTTCGAGGGCAGGAAGTGGGATATCCCGCCGGCCGATCTGGCGCAGTTCCTGACAGTCGAGACGGTTTACGAGCGGGGCGATACGCACGTCGAGCTGAGCTTCGACCGGGAGGCGCTCGCGACCTACCTGCGCGATGCCTTCGCCGGGCAGGTGAATCGGGCCCCGGTCGATGCGAGCATTGCCTGGAGCGTTGACCAGGGCGGGCTCGTCTCGCTCGACCAGAGCGTCGACGGCGCCGCGCTTCGCTCCAATGCCTTCGCCGACGCCGTCGCCGAGAGCTTCCTCGGTGACCAGAGCGCGGTCGAGATCCCGGTCGTGGTCACGAAGCCGGAGATCGACTCCAGCAACCTCGGGGCGCTCGGAATCGACGGGCTGCTCGCCCGCGGTGACTCCAACTACGATGGCGGCAAGCCGGATCGTGACACCAACATCGAGGTCGGCGTCAAGCTGCTGAACGGCGAGCTGGTCGCCCCGGGCGAGGAGTTCTCGTTCAACCGGGCGGTTGGCGAGATCACCTACGACAAGGGGTTCGTCGATGCCGGCGTGATCGAGGCCGAGACGATCGGTCGGGATGTCGGCGGCGGTATCTGCCAGGTTTCGACCACGGTCTTCCGGGCCGCGCTGCTCTCAGGCATGCCGATGACCGAGTGGTGGCCGCATAGCCTGCGCCTCAAGGGCTACGAACGGGACGGCTGGACGGCAGGGTTCGATGCCTCCATTCTCCAGTCCGGCTCGAATCCGGAGTACTGGGGTGACTTCCGGTTCAAGAACGACACCGATGGCTACATGCTGGTGCATGCCTGGACGGACTACCCGCACGTGATCGTCGAGATCTACGGCAACGATGATGGCCGCACGGTGGACATCAGCGAGCCGAAGTTCTGGAAGCCGGATGGGGAGTACGAGGACAAGGAAGTGATCGACCCCGACAAGCCGGTCGGGTACATCGAGCAAACCCAGTGGCCGACGGAGCCGTACGCCGCGTCGTTCACACGGACCATCACCTATGCCGACGGCACCACCGTCGACCGCCTCTTCGAGAGCATCTACGAGGGCAGTGGCAATGTCTGGAGGGTGAGCCCAGACATGAAGGGCAAGTCACCCGCGAGTCGTGACTGATCGACCCCTCAATCAAGTGAGTCCTTGACACGAACGTCGCCGACACATCGTGTGTCGGCGACGTTCTCCGGGATGTGCAGGGGATAGATCGGAATAAACCTATGGCTCCGATCGCTGCTCGCCTGCCCCGCGACAGCACTCCATGCAGGATTTCAACGGGACGCTCTCGTCCTCTGGCCATTTTCTCATTACTCAAGAAGGACTCTGCCACATGACTCTGGGTGTCGTGCGTCGCGTTGTGCTCTCTGTCTTCCTGCTCCCGCTCGTTGTCGCCGCTCTCGGATCTGCCTCTGCGCAGCATGCGGTCATTAGCGCCATGAGTGCTGCCGAGCGTGCCGAACTGGAGCCTAACGAGCTCGGCGTGATCCCGGTGCTGCAGTACCACCTCTTCACCACCGATCCCGCCGAGGAGAATGAGTTCACGCGCACGATCGAGGACTTCCGCGCTGATTTCCAGTGGCTCTACGACCACAGCTTCTACGTTATCCCGATGGCCGATCTCGTCCGCAACCAGATCTCTGCTCCGCCGGGCAAACACCCGGTCGTGCTGAGCTTCGATGACGCCACTCCCGGCCAGTTTCGCCTGATCGAGCAGGAGGACGGCAACCTGCTGGTCGACCCAAACTCCGCAGTCGGGGTGATGGAGGAGTTCTACCGGAAGTACGACGACTTCGGGCGAGGGGGCTTCTTTGCGCTCCTGCATTTCAATTGCTTCGGCGGGGATATCGAGCCGGATCAGGCGCAGTATTGCGGTCGCAAGCTGGAGTGGCTCGCGCAGAACGGCTACGAAATCGGCCACCATACATGGGACCATCAGGATCTGCTTGACATCAGCGACGAGGAGTTCCAGTACCAGATTGGCGAACTGTGGCAGTGGATCGAGGAGAACATCCCAGCCGAAGGTGCCCGTCCTTCAATGCTGGTCATGCCGTACGGCAATTATCCGGACCGTGATCTGCACCAGGAGCAGCGCCGGATGATGCGCGAGGGTGTCCCGTACGAAGGCGAGGTCTATGTGCTCGAGGCCGCCTTCATGGTGGGGGCCGAGCCCGCGCCGTCGCCATCGAGCACCGAGTGGGATCCCATCTGGATCCCGCGCATTCAGGCGTTCGATGAGGAACTGGAGTGGTGGTTACCGGTTATGGCAGATGGGGGCGTTATACTTTACACGAGTGACGGGGATCCGGAGACGGTCATGGTGCCCGATCCGCTCCCCGGCTGGCTCGGAGGCGCGCTCGACCCGGAGCTGACCGCCGAGTCGGGCAAGACGCTCATCCAGTACGACCCCGAGACCGGCGAGCTGGTCGGGGCTGCTGCGATTGACAATTCCCAGGCATGGCGCCGATCGGCCGCCATCCCAGCCGTATAACGCAACGGACAGGAACCCATCCATGTCAACAGTCTCGGCTGCCGCCGGAACCGACACCGGTACCAAGAAGGAGCGCCGCATCGTCGTGGCCGACACGCTCGGCTACTGCTGGGGCGTCCGTCGGGCACTCGACATCATTGAGGAAGCGGCCAACCCGGAGAGCAAGGTCGCGCCCATCGGCGATATCATCCACAACCCGCAGGTCGTGGAGCGGCTGCGCGCGCGCGGCGTCGAGGGCCAGCAGGACCTTGACCAGGTAGAGCGCGAGGGGTTCAAGCGGGTGGCGATCACCGCGCACGGCTACGGTCCCCAGCTCACCGAGGCCGCCAAGACGCGCGGGCTGGAGATGATCGACACCACCTGCCCGCTGGTCACCAAGGTGCAGCGACTCGCGCAGAAGCTTGTCAAGCAGGGGTACTTCCTCGTCGTCTATGGAGACGACTACCATCCCGAGGTTCGCGGTGTGCTCAACTGGGCGAACACCAGCAAGTCGTGCGCGGCCAAGAAGATCGAGCAGCTGCCGTGGAACGCGAAGCGCGGCGAGACGGGCGAGGGCAAGGTCAGCCCGCCGCGCAAGGTCGCGCTGGTGAGCCAGACGACCAAGAACCTCGACGAGCTGATGAAGTTCGCCGGCAAGCTGCAGGAGATGGTGGTGCCGCTGGGCGGCGAGTTACGTTTCGCCAACACCATCTGCGAGCCGACCACTGAGCGACAGGAGGCGCTCAAGCGACTCGTCGACCAGGCAGACGTGATCCTGGCGATCGGCGGAAAGAAGAGCTCCAATACTGCTCGGCTGGCCGACGTCGGCAATGCGCGCGGCGTGCCGTCGTACCACATCGAGCGGCCGGAGGAGATTCAGTCGGAGTGGCTGGAGCCCGCCGGGACGCTTGGCGTGACCGCGGGCGCCTCGACGCCGGACGACGTGATCGAGGGGGTTATCGCCTACCTCGCCGACACCTACGGCTTCACCCCACCAGAGGGCGGCATCCGGCCGGTCGACCCGGACTACGTCCCCTCGTACTAGTTCCATCTAGAAGCAAACGCACAACGGCGCACGGGCGGACTCCATGTCCGCCCGTCTTCTGTATTTGCCGGGGCGCTGCATCGCTGTGCCCGGTCTGCAGTAGATCAGGAGTGGAGACGCCGTGTTGCGTTTCTCCGATACCCGGGTACAATCCGGCATCGGCATCGAACGGCAGGGTCAAGCCGCTGTATCCGGACACCTCGCCCGGTCACGGAAGGCAGACCTACGCCAGAAACCATCGGAATGTGCATGCAGTATGAGTCGACGCTCCGCCCCAGTTCGCGAACGGATGGCCCGCCGTCGTCCGTGAGCGCCCACGCGGCCGTTGTCGCGACACCGGACTGGAAGATGGCGGTTGACCTGCTGGAGGCCGAGCTCGGTGGTCCCTTGACCTCGCCAGACGTGCTGGTCGTCTTCATCAACGATGCCTGGCAATCCCGCTATCCTGAATTGCTGCGCGAGCTGCGCCAGCGCACCGGAGCCAGCACCATCATCGGGGGCAGTGCATCCGGTGTGCTCGCCGAGGGCCGCGAGTACGAGGACATGCCCGGTCTTTCCTGCCTCGCGCTCTGGCTGCCGGAGGTCACGGCGACACCCGTGCGGCTGCATCAGGAGTCGCTGCCACTGCTGGACGACCCGGAGACCTGGCACGCGCACACCGGCGTCGACCCGGCGGGGCTCACGGGCGTCCTCCTTGTTGCGGACCCCTACCGCATGGACGCGCATGCGCTCCTCTGTGGCGTGCGCGGCTGCTATCCCGGCGTGCCGGTGGTCGGAGGCATGACCTCGGCCAGCGAACACCGACGACAGACATGGCTCTTCTTCGATGAGCAGGTCTACGACGAGGGTGGGGTTGCACTGTTGCTTGACGGTCCGGTGAGGATCCAGCCGGTGGTCGCCCACGGTGCCGAGCCGGTCGGTGAGGTGTGGACGGTCACGAAGGCAGACCGCCACTGCATCCTCGAGATCTCCGGCCGCCCGGCGCTCGACATGTTGTTTGAGACCGCGAAGGTTGTCTACGGGAACGAGCAGCAGGGTGGGTTTTCCTATGGTGACTGGCTGATCGGGTTCGCCGCCAACGAGTATCAGGATCGCTTCCACCGAGGTGACTTCATCGTGCGGGGCATTCTCGGCAGCGACCATGACCGGAGGGGGATCGTTGTCGGCGGCATGCCGCGCGTCGGGCAGACGGTGCAGTTCCAGCTGCGCGATGCGGCGCTCGCGGACGTCGACTTCCGGCAGCACCTGCTGGATGTTCGGGCCGCGAGAGATGCTCAGCCGGCGGCGGCCCTGCTCTTCACCTGCAACGGGCGCGGCGAGGACATGTTCGGCGAGCCGGACCACGATGCCGCGACGGTGCAGACCCTGCTGCCGGGGGTGCCGGTGGCGGGGATGTTCTGCAATGGAGAATTTGGTCCTGCCAGCCCGAAGCAAACTCCGGTCCTCCACGGCTTCACTGCCACGCTCGGCCTGCTGATCCCTGCCGGTTCGTAAGTCACGCCTTGCGCTGGCTTGCGCGTCGCCTTCAGCCCTTTCGGGAATTGGCGAAAAACCATGTCATCTTGGACGTAGCGAATGAGTCCTCCCGCTCTCTGCAACTGAAGCAGCCATGTGCCGGGACGACGTGGCTGCGTTGCCGGCGGACGGTATCGGGATCGCGGGGCGCAGCCACGTCGTCGCCTGCGGCTCGCTCAATCCCGTGGGGGGAGCATGCGCAGGCCGAGCGCTGTTGCCAGCAGGGATGCCGCAATGCGGGTGCTGGCGCTGCTGGTATCGAGGAGCGGGTTGAG
>DASYWL010000202.1:0-3041 GCA_035936055.1 Thermomicrobiales bacterium | reverse complement strand
GCCGTGCCGTCCGCCGTCGGGTAGTCGGTGCCGTACACCTCGAGCGGTCCCCGGTGCCCGAGGGCGGCGTCGATCACCAGCGGGATGAGGTGCGTCTCCGGGTCGTGGTTCTCGCCGAGTTCACCGTCGGGATCGGCGCCGGCGGCGTTGAAGTAGCGCAGTGCCACCCAGCGCAGCCCGTAGGCGTGCCCGTAGGCCGCGAGCATCCGCTCGCCGAACAGCTTGGATTCACCGTATGGGTTGACCGGCCGCTGGGAGTGGTCCTCCGTGATGGTGACGGTATCGGGCACGCCGTAGGTCGCGCAGGATGACGAGAAAACCACCTGCGTGACGCCGGCATCGAGCAGCTCGTCGAGCAGGGCGAGCATGTTAGCGACGTTGTTGTGGAAGTACTTTCGGGGGTGGGCGACCGACTCCCCGACGTAGGCCGACGCGGCGAAGTGGATCACGCCGTCGACGGGATGCTGCCGCAGCACCGAGCGGAGCAGCGTCCGGTCGCCGATGTCTCCATGGATGAAGGTGCCCCACCGGGCGGCCTCGTGGGCGCCGGTGGTCAGGGCGTCGAGGATCACCGGCTCGAGCCCCCGGGCGACCAGCGCCTTGGCGGTGTGACTGCCGATGTAGCCGGCGCCCCCGGTCAGCAGCACACGGGGTGCTGCTTTGGATGTCTCTCCCAGATCCGATGGAACGGTCCCCACGGCACGACTCCCTAGCGCGCGGGAGCGGGCATCGCGACGGCGGCGTGAGATGCGCGATGGGAGGTGCCCTCGGCGTGCCGTGCCCCGTCGCTCGGCCACAGCTCTCTGCGGAAGTAGCCGATGGTGTGCTCCAGACCGTCGGCCAGCGGCACGCGCGGCTCCCACCCGAGCTCGGCGCGAGCGAGGCAGATGTCAGGACGTCTTTGGCGCGGATCGTCGGTCGGCAGTCGCTCGAAGACGATGGGTGACGTCGTGCCGGTCAGCTCCTGGACCAGGTGGGCAAGCTCGAGCATCGTGACCTCGCCCGGGTTGCCGATGTTCACCGGATCGGTGCACGACGACGTCATCAGCCGCACCATGCCCTCGACGAGGTCGTCGACGTACTGGAAGCTGCGCGTCTGCGAGCCGTCGCCGTAGACGGTGAGCGGCTTCCCGGCCAGCGCTTGGCACACGAAGTTGCTGACCACCCGGCCGTCGCGCGGATCCAGTCGAGGGCCGTAGGTGTTGAAGATGCGGACGATGCGGGTCTCGACACCCCACGACTGGCCGCAGGCGACGGTCAGGGCCTCGCCGTAGCGCTTCGCCTCGTCGTACATGGAGCGGGGCCCGGTCGTGCTGACGTTGCCGCGGTAGCCCTCGGGTTGGGGGTGGACGAGCGGGTCACCATAGACCTCCGAGGTGGAGGCGAAGAGAAAGCGCGCACCGTCCCGGGAGGCGCGCTCGAGCAGGTGGCGGGTACCCTCGCTGTTGACGCGCAGCGTCTCCACCGGATAGGCCTGGTACCACGGCGGGCTCGCCGGGCTGGCGAGGTGGTAGATGCGGCGAAGCGACGGGAGAGCCGGCAGCGACTCGATCGCGTCGTGCTGCACGAAGGTGAAGCGGGGGTGTCCGATGAGCCCCTGGATGTTCTCCAGCCGGCCGGTCACCAGGTTGTCCAAGCAGATCACCGGCTCACCGGTACGGATGAGGCGGTCACAGAGGTGGGAGCCGACGAACCCGGCCCCACCCGTGACGAGTGTTGTCATTGTCCATTCCCCTGTTTGTTGGCGATGTGGACGTCAGCATAGCGAGACGTCGGTAGTGGTGCGCTGCCGATGCTCGGCCGTGACCCTGACGTGTTCATTGGGAGGAAGTTCGCCGCCTCGTCGCGGATGATCAGTAACGGAGGTCTCCTCGGCGATCTTTTTCGGGTTTGGGCCCGCCAGCCAGTACTTGATGCTTGCCTCCACCTGCGCCTCGACCCTTCTCGTTAGTATTAGTATGAATATTTGAGACTGTACCGCTTGGTACAGTTACTGTCAAGATCTGAAACGTGCGGCCGGCGGCGGGCACGGCAAGCCTCGACATCTATGCTGCTGCAAGCCGATCCATTGAGAGAAGGGAAAGGAATGATGACGCACGTATTTGCGGCAAAGATTGGCCGAGGCGTCCTGGCCGGGAGCGTGGTGATGACGGCATTGCAGAATTAAAGGATAGTGCTTGAGTACGCCTCGTCCTCTCTGGGTTGTGGGTCGTTCATGGTGGTGTCCATCCTTCGGTGATGCGGTCGTGCCCGTCATCACCGAGGAGAGCGCAAAGCCTGTGCCAGAAGAGGGGAATAGATACACCGGATCAAGGACAGGCGCCGGCTCCGGCGAATGTCCGGCGCCTGTCGCGACCACCGTGGGGATGGGGGAGGTGCAATTGAATATTGGGAGCAACCCTTCCCCGAAGTACAATATCTTGAGATGATTTCCCCATTCGAGAAGTCGAGGACTTGGTGCGCGGCTTGGTGCTGTTCATGGAGCAGGACGGACTGGATGGCGAGGTCGTCGACTTCGGCAACCCCGAGGAGCACACCCTCCACGAGGTCTTCCCGACCACGTACCGCATGTCGATGAAGCCATGGGCCCACCAGGTGATGCTGGAGTGGTGCTTCGAGAAAGCCGTCATCGAGCGGGCACACCCCCACACACTGCGCTATACCTCCACGCCTGGTCAGCCCGCATACGACTGCAGTCGGGAGAACGCTGCCCTGGTTGCGTTCTTCATCGGTCGTGCCTCGCGCTTGGCAACTGCCAAGAGGTACCCGCCCTGGATACTGGCGAGCGTTTCCTCGGCGAGCGTCTCCGGATCGGCATCGCCCCGTAGCCCGCCCTTGTCCTTGAGCGCTTGCAGTCCCTCGGCAAGTTGGGCTTCCCACAAAGAGAACGCTTTGGCGGCGAGCGTTTGGAATCGATCGTCTCGGTCCGCAACTTCGGCAACGATTGTTCCCAACGGACAACCGGCGGAGACGCCGCGATCCTCCAACCGGGCAACCATCGAGCTCAGCCAGGCTTCAATACCATCCCAGGTCGCGATGTC
>DASYWL010000201.1:0-11823 GCA_035936055.1 Thermomicrobiales bacterium | reverse complement strand
TGAACCGGCGGTGCCGATCAGCGACTGGATGCGTTCGGCGCCAGTCGTGAGTTGGCGTCGCTCGCCCGTTATCGGGTTGCCGGCGTAGAGCTGCATCACGCCGGAGCGATCGTCAAGCCACGCAACCAGATCGCTGGCGATCCAGACCGGCATCGCCTCGAACCGAAGCGAAAAGACGGTCTCCGCCAGTGCGCGGTACCGGGTAACTGTGCGTTCGGCCATGCGGATACCCACCTCTCCACTCTCGAACTCTTCCTGCAACCATAGTGGTGCCAGTTGCCGAACTGGCGACTCAGATATGAAATACTTCACGGGTCATGTGAACGTCGTTCCCATTCATTTCCGCCGTGGCGCCGGTGCGCCACTCACTCAGGAGTCACCCGGTGAAGCGACAGCGACAACCGCTCATCTTGGTCGTCATGGTTGCACTCTTCGCGCTCGCGAGTCCAGTCTCCGCGCAGGAGGCTGAGCCGCAGGAGTTTGAGGACATCACGCAGATTGTCGCCGACGTGCGCGGTCTCGAGCCGCTTCGGCCGATCGAGCTCACACCGATGACGCGCGAGCAGCTGGCGGTCGAACTGCAGGAGGACCTGCTCGAGGACTATCCCGAGGACGAGCAGTATGCCGACGAGCGCGAGCTGCTTGCCTTCGGCCTGATGGACGAGCATATCGACTTCGGGGACCTCTACATCGACCTCTACAGCGAGCAGATCGCGGGCTACTACGATCCCGAAACGAGCGAGATGGTCGTGATCCGCGACGCGACCGACGAGGCAGGCTTCACTCCCTCTCAGGAGGTCACCTACGCTCACGAGATTGTGCATGCGCTCCAGGACCAGCACTTCGACCTCGACGCCGGCGTCCTCGATCGCGAGCCGCTGAGCGACGACCAGGCGCTTGCGGTCACTGCGCTCATCGAGGGCGACGCCAGCTACGCCGAGCTCCAGTACCTGATGGAGAATCCGGAGTTGCTGGAGGCGTTTTTGCAGGAGATTGAGGTAACCGAGTTCGACAGCTCGGTGCTTGACGCTGCACCGGTCATTATCTCCAATACGTTGATCTTCCCGTATGAGCATGGGTTGACCTTCGTGGAAGCGCTTTACAGCGAGGGCGGCTGGGATCTGGTGAACCAGGCGCTCGCAGACCCTCCGGCGAGCACCGAGCAAATTCTTCATCCAGAGAAGTACCTGGACGGTGGGGCGCCTGTCGAAATCGAGGTTGCCGACTTTACCCAGGAGCTTGGGGACGACTGGACGGTCTTTGACACCAACACGTTCGGCGAGTACCAACTGCGCGTGATCCTCGGCGAGACGTCGATGGGCGAGGAGCAGGCCGAGCGCGCTGCCGCCGGCTGGGGCGGAGATACCTACCTCGTGGCTGGCACGGACACGGAGGACGCCATCCTCTGGGAGTCGGCGTGGGACACCCCTCAGGACGCCGAGGAGTTCGCACGCGCCTGGGCGCTCTACGAAACCGAGCGCTGGGGCGTGGGCCCAACCTACGTCGCGGACAACGTGCTGCAGTTCGAGACAGACGAAGTCGTGACTCGCGTCATCCTCGATGGCGACGAGGTCACCTACGCAATGGCCCCCAACGTGGAGATGCTCGAGACGATCCTCGCTGCCGAAGCGGCGCCAGCGACGCCCGCCGCGACGCCCATCTCCTGATCTCGGCAAGGAACGGATGTGCGATGACGACGAGGGTCACCCCTCGTCGTCAATCGTCAGCTCTCCGGGGATCAGAATCGAGAGATGGGTCATCGAGGCATTTTCTTCGGCGCCGTGCCAGTGTCGCTCGCCGGCGGGGATCAGGACGATGTCGCCGGCAGCGACCTGAAACGTCTCGCTCTCGTTCTCCACGATTCCTCGACCCTCCATGATAATCAGCACCTGCTCGGTTGAGTGGCGGTGCCACCGGTTTCGCGCGCCTTCCTCAAAGGTGAGCGAATTGACGCGGAGCGAGGGCGCGTTCTGGTCCGTCACCATCTGCTGGGAAAAGACCTTGCCGATGAATATCTCCCCGGAGCTGGGCGTCGCAAGAGTGCGGTCCTGACGAAATCGCTGCATGAACTCCTCCAGTGCCGACTTGGCGTTGGTTCGTGTACCGTAACGACGAGTAGACGGCGAACGGGCCGTTGGGAGGAGCGTCGCATGAAGATTGCCGTCATGTCAGATATCCACGGGTTCGCCCCTGCCTTCGAGGCAGTGCTCGCCGATCTCGAGCATCGAGATGTCGAGCAGCTGATCGTTGCGGGCGATCTCTTCGAGGGCGGGCCGGACCCGAGGCGCGTGCTGCAATTGCTCCGGTTACATGACGCCCGGTGTGTCTACGGCAACACCGACCGCGATATGCTGGACGCCGGAGCTGCGTCCAGCGGCTCGATCGCCTGGACTCGGGAGCAAATCGGTGCCGGGGGCCTCGCCTTCCTGCGCGACCTCCCTTTCTCGATCCGGGTGCGACATCCGGCGGGCAATGCCGGCCCTGCCTCCGAACTCCTTGTCGTACATGCCAACCCAACGGACGTAGAGCGACATCTCTCGCCGAATGCGAGCGATCGGGAAATCAACGAGATTCTCGGCGAAGAGCTTGCCAAGACTATCGCCTTCGGCCATCTCCACGTCAGCTACGTCCGGCAGGTTGGCGACCGCACACTCGTCGACGTGTCGGCCGTCGGGAACCCGCGGGACGGGGACCTGCGGCCGCGATACGTTGTTTTCGAGGCCGTCGAGGGTGGTGGCTGGGATCCGACCTGGCACTACGTGGACTACCCACTGGAGGAAACGCGGGGGTTGATGGAGACATCGGGCATGCCTGACTGGCAAGAGGCGTACCGGCGGCTCGAGTCCGCGCGTTACAACCGCCCGATATGAGCGCCTCGGTTGCGCGGCTAGCAAGATTCGGCGTCGTGGACATCGGCAGCAATACGGTGAAGGTCACGGTTTACGAGTGCGACGCGGGCCGGCGGCTGCGTCCGCTCTACGGCGACGCCCACACCGTCCGGATCGGGTACCGCGTGAGCGAGACGGGCCGGATCAGCGAGGAGCGACTGGAGCGGCTGCTCGACGTCCTGCGGCGGTATGAGACCCGGGCGGTGGAACTTGGTGCCAGTCAGTTCCTGGCCGTTGCGACACAGGCGTTGCGGGTTGCCGCCAACAGCCAGGAGGCTGTCGCGTCGATCGAGCGGGAGACGCGCTGGCGTGTCAATGTGATCGACGCCGACGAGGAGACTCGGTTGACCCTTGAGGGCGCCAGACCGTGGATCGAGCCTGGGGTCGTGAACGTCGTGGCGGACATCGGCGGCGCGAGCACCGAACTCATCGCTGTGCGCGCCGACGGCAATCTGGAAAGCTCTGGGTCGGTGCCCACGGGATCCGGGATGCTTTTCGACGAGGAGATCGGCACGTCGCCACCTCCCGATGGCTCGATGGCACGAGCCCGGGAGCGCGCTTCGACCGCTCTGGGCAAGAGCGGTCTGGTGCCCTACTCCGCCCGGATGCTCCTGCTGCCCGGCGGAACCGGTCACTACCTCAATTTGCTCACCGGCAGCCTGTCGTCCGGTGCCGAGCTCGCGCCAGACCGTCTCGAGCTGCTCGCCGACTGGCTGGGCTCCCGCCATGCGATCGAGACGATGGAGCGAATCCCGGTACAGTTCGACCGCGCGCAGGTGCTGCCCGCCAGCTTCGCCATCGTTGAGGCACTGGTCTTGCGCTGCAGTCCACAGCGCATTCTGGCGATCCCGAGTGGAATTCGGGACGGAGTGGCTCGAACGCTCTGCGAGGGGGGCCAGTCAACAGGCTGAAAGGCCGGTGTCGTTCCTGTCAAGCACGCTGCAAAAGCTGTGCAAAACCTTGACACACTTGGTGCGCTGCGCTACAATAAGCGCGTGAGATTTTCGTGTAGTAACATCGTCCGGTGCCACGCATCCCATCAGGAAACGGCGTATCGGGCATCGAGAGGAGCCGGCATGTATCGTTTCATGGACCATCGACGTACCAACCAAACCCTGCAGCCCGTTCGTTCCGAGGCACGGGTGTTGAGCCACAAGTTCGCTGCCGACGACACCGTGATGTTCGCCGGTGAAAACGAGGGATCGCTGTTCCTGATCCGCGACGGCTGGGTGCGGCTCTACCGCATACTGAACGACGACCGCACGCTGGTGCTGGGTCTGCTCGGCCCGGGTGAGGCCTTCATGCAGGACACCGGCAGCGACGGCGTGACGCCGACGACGGCTGCAGATGCGCTCACCGATTGCGAGGTGACCGAGATTCCGTTCGAGCGCGTCGGCGCCGTGCTGGCGAAGTCGCCCGAGTACTCACGCAAGCTGCTCAGCGCGCTCGCGAGCCGGCAGACGGCAACGCACGACTTCATCGAGCAGGTGCTTACCCGCGACACGTCGGTGAGGCTTGCCACGATCCTGGTGGATCTTGCAAAGGCGGTCGGTGAGGAGACCGAGTCGGAAGGCGTGCTGCGCGTCACCCGGTCCGCGACCCATCAGGCGCTTGCCAACATGATCGGCTCGAACCGCGTCACCGTCACGCGCAAGCTGCTCGATATGCAGTCCCGCAATCTGGTTCGGTCCCTCGGCCGCAACTCGCTTGAGGTTGACGTGCCCGCCCTGCGAGGCTTCATCGAGGAGGCCAACGCGCCGGAGGAAAACCGGAACGCCGCGTAAGACGCTCGACCGAGCATGTTGGAGTGGCCGTTCCACAGACAAGAGCTCAAAAGCGACGACCAGAAGCAAGCGCCAGGCGATCGGTCGCCTGGCGCTTTCGCTGTTCTGAAGCGGCAGGGCGTGTCCCCATGGGCACACGCCGCAGCGAAGCTTTACGCGCGTGCCTGCCGAGCCAACGTGCAATCGTGGATAATGAACGCCGAGTGACCGCCTCCTGTCGCGCGCGCTGGGGGCACGGATGATTGGAGAAGGAAGATCGATGGCTGACTCCGACAGGGATCAGAAATACGACCTCGTGCTTCTGGGCGGCGGCACGGGTGGCTATGTGGCCGCCATCCGCGCGAGGCAGCTTGGGCTCAGTGTCGCAGTGGTGGAAGAACTCATCCTGGGCGGCACCTGCCTCCATCGTGGCTGCATCCCGACGAAGGCCATGCTCAAGTCGGCAGGCGTCTTCGATGAGGTCAAACGCGCCGCCGAGTTCGGGATCGACATCAAGGGCGATGTGACGTTCAACTACGACGTGGCCCTCAAGCGCTCACTGGGTGTTGTGGATAGCCAGTATCGCGGCCTGACCTACCTGTTTGACAAGAAGCACAAGATCCCCGTCATCGTCGGGCGGGGCAAGATGCTCGACAAGAACACCGTCGAGGTTACGCCGAAGGAGGGCGGCGAAGCCTTCAAGCTTTCCGGCAACAAGATCATCATCAACACCGGGTCCCGCCCGCGCGCCATCAAGGGGATCGAGTTCGACGGCAAGACGGTCTTCAACAGCGACCACGCCGTGGTGCGCGAGGACATGCCGAAGAGCGTGATCGTCCGCGGCGGCGGCGCCACCGGCATCGAATGGGCCAGCATCTACCATCGCTATGGTGCCAAGGTGACCATGGTCGGGAATGTTGTCCCCAATGAGGACAAGGATATTCGCGCGCAGGTCGAGCGATCTCTTCGCCGGCAGAAGCTGGATGTGATTCCCGGGGCCCGTCCCACCGCTGACGACTTCGACATCTCGGACAAGGTCGTCAAGGTGACGGTGAAAGACGCCAAGGGCAAGGAGCAGTCGGTTGAGGCGGACACCCTCTTCGTCGCCATCGGCCGCGAGGGCAACATCGAGGACATTGGCCTGGAGACGGTCGGTGTCAAGACCGAGCGCGGCATCATTCCTGTTGGCGAGATGACGCAGACCAACGTCGAGGGCGTCTACGCCATCGGCGACGTGAACGGTCAGCAGATGCTCGCGCACACCGCGCAACACCAGGGCATCATCGCGGTCGAGCACATCGCCGGTCTCTCCCCCGAGCCGCTGGATATTCTGAATTCCCCATCATGCACCTATTCTGAGCCGGAGATCGGTTCGGTAGGTCTCACCGAGGACCAGGCGAAGGAGCTCGGCTACGAGGTCAAGATAGGTTCCTTCCCGATGCGCCCGAACGCCAAGGCCACCATCGAGGGCCACACGGAGGGCATGACCAAGCTCGTGGTCGATGCCGACACGGACGACGTGTTGGGCGTTCACATCGTCGGACCACACGCCACCGAGCTTATCGGCGAGGCGGCACTCGGCCGGCTCCTCAACATGAGCGTTCAGGAGCTCGGCTGGACTGTCCACCCGCACCCGACGGTTATCGAGGTGATCGGCGAGGCGGCGCACGACGCGCTGGGCCACGCGATCCATATCTAGCGAGTTGAGTACACCGGCGGGGACGGCCCGCCAGCTGTCCCCGCTCTCGCGGAGGGGGGTCTGATGGACACAAGAACAAGCGTTGGCGAGCGAACTCTCGCCATCGAGCTGGCCGATCAGATTTCGGCTTGGCTGCGCGACCAACTGGAGTGGAGCGGCGCGGATCGCTTCGTCCTTGGTCTCAGTGGCGGTATCGACTCCGCGGTGGTCGCTGGCCTCGCGGCCCGAGCCGTCGGCAGCGATCGGGTCTTCGCTGTGATGATGCCTGCGGCGTCCAATCCGAGCGACCTCGAGTCCGCAGCACTCGTCGCGCAGGCGTTCGGCATTCCGGCGACGACGATCGACCTCACCGCGCCGACCCAAAGCCTGCGTGCGGTGTTGCCGTCCGCCCCGGATGTCCAGGAACGGCTCGGCCTGCCAAGTGCACCACCCGCCGAGGCGGTGCAGCTGGCCGACGCGAACATCAAGCCGCGTCTGCGCATGGCGACGCTCTACTACGTGGCGAACCTGTGCCGCGGCATCGTGCTGGGCACCGGCAACAAGACGGAGGCGATGATCGGATACTTCACCAAATACGGTGATGGCGGCGTCGACCTGCTGCCAATCGTCGATCTCTACAAGCGTGAGGTCCGCGAGGTCGCGCGAGCGATCGGGGTGCCGCAGCAGGTGATCGAGCGGCCTCCCTCGGCGGGACTCTGGCAGGGCCAGACGGATGAGGACGAGATCGGCATCACCTACGATGAGCTCGACCGTACGCTTGAGGGGATCGAGAGTGGTGACACCCGCGACGCCGATCCAGCGACGGTCGAGCGCGTGATGCAGATGGTCGCGAGTTCGGAGCACAAGCGGCAGCGGATACCGCGCTTTTCGCGTGACTGAGAAGCGCGCCGGAAGACCCGGGAGAGGTCGGGCGACTATCCCGGCCTCTGGCGCGCTGCCCGGTGCGATCGCGCTGGAGACCGCTCTGTGAGGTTCAGTTCTGGCGGGTCTTGTCGATCTTGCGTTCGACGGTTCCAGTGATGCGGCGGAAGCCGATTTCGATCGGGTTGACGAGCGCGAACGCAACGGCCCTGCCGATATCGGGAACTTGGTCGTCGCTCTCGGTCTCGACCCAGACCTCCTTGACGTCCGACGCGTTGACGAAGACGCGCTCCGCCGGCAGATCGCGCGGCTGCATTGGCTCCTCGCGGAACATCGCCGCGGCGAGATAGACTCGGGTCGTCACGTGGGCCCTCCGCTTCCAGCCCGCTCAGGCAGATTGCTGCGCTCCTCGAACCGATAGGGCGAGAGCCGCGTTATCGATGACGATCTGCTGCACGTCGTGTGCATGCATCCCGCTTTCCAATAGCATAACGGCAAACTGCTCTACAAGATATGACAGGCCCGGTCGGCCACCGTAGCCATTTAGCCTAGAGCGATCTGTAAAGGCGTGCGACACCAGGACCCGATGCTGCCATCCACGGTCGACGAGCGCGGTAACCAGCCGGGCAGCCTGCCGATCCCGCTCGGCGTTGATGCCTTCGAGTGGCGACACCAGCACAAATGCGCCGCCTTCTGCTATGCGTATGGCGCTATCCTGAGTCCGCACGACGTCGCCCGTCACGATGAGCCCTTCGACGTCGAGCTTTGACTCGAGCACGCGCTTGAGGTTGTCGCGTCCGCCGCAATCCACCATGACGGGGAGCCCGAAACGGCGCTGCGCGCTGGCCAGCAGGCCGAGGGCATCGCCGACGACGTTCGGCGGCATGTCGGCCCCGATACTCCCGACCACCAGTCCCGGACGAGCCGGCGTGTCGTCCATTCCGTCGGTGATGTCGCGCTCAATCCCCTCTTCGATGGAGCGGCTGTTGAACTCGCTTGATGGAACGATCGACCAGCCGGTGCCGCCGATGATGTGGAGGGGCGCGTGTTGGGCGAGCGTGAGGAGCACGTGGGCATCCCGTCCGGCGTCGGGCGCCGTGGCGGAAACGATCGTGCGACCTGAGGCGGTGAAGAAGGCTTCAAGGTCGGTCAGCGCCGCTTGGACGTCTGCCAGCCCACCTGGTCGCCACTGCAGGTATTCGCGCACCAGAGCGACGCCGGCTTCGTCTGGTGCGATCGGCCCGAGCACTGTCTGGATGAACGGCTCGCCCTCACGCGGCGCGAAGTCGTCATCGAGCTTGTCGGTTGGCTCGAAACGTTCGTCGTTCGACAGACCATAGTCGCTGTCGCGGTAGCTGTTGGGGTTCCACATGCAGGCAGGTCCCGGGTGTGCGGCATCGACTCATACACGCTACCAAGTATGCATACGCGCCTTGCGTCGCCGCCGGTCGTCTTGGTACAATCTCGAACGGTTCGATCGCGAACGTGATCCCCGATAGCTCAACGGTAGAGCGCCCGGCTGTTAACCGGTAGGTTGTAGGTTCGAATCCTACTCGGGGAGCCAGGACCGTGTCCTGCAGGGCACGGCTTTTTTCGTGCCCGCTGTCCGAGGTGCTTTGGTAGACTTGCCGCGGCTCTGATCAGGAACCAGGACCGAAGCGGTCGAGTGCGACGGCGACATGGAGACGCGGAAAGGACGCAGCGCAGGTGTCTGAAGTCTGGAAGAACTTCATTGGCGGTGAGTGGGTCGAGTCGAGGAGCGGAGAGACCTTCGAGCGGCGCAACCCCGCCACCGGCGAGGTCGTCGGCACGTTCACGAAGAGCAATGCCGGCGACGTCGATGAGGCAGTCGCCGCCGCGAGCAAGGCGTTCAGGAGCTGGCGGCTGGTGCCGGCGCCGAAACGGGGCGAGATCCTCTACCGCACGGCACGGATCCTTGAGGAGCGCAAGAACGATCTCGCCCGCGAGATGACGCAGGAGATGGGCAAGGTCTTCACCGAGGCGGCCGGTGACGTCCAGGAAGCCATCGACATGACCTACTACATGGCCGGTGAGGGCCGGCGCATGTTTGGTCAAACCACGCCGTCGGAGCTGCGCAACAAGTTCAACATGTCGGTCCGCAAGCCGCTCGGCGTTGCAGGAATGATCACGCCATGGAACTTCCCGATGGCGATTCCGTCGTGGAAGATGACTCCCGCACTCGTGGCGGGCAATACGATCGTCTTCAAGCCGGCCACATACACACCCAAGCTTGCGATTCGCTTCGTGGAAGTGCTCCAGGAAGCCGGCATTCCGGATGGCGTCGTCAACCTCGTGATCGGCAGCGGCCCCGACGTTGGCGACCCACTCGTCTCTCACCCTGACGTTCCCCTGCTCTCCTTCACCGGTTCGACCGAGACGGGCACCCGCGTTGCCACCGAGGCGGCCAAGATGAACAAGCGCGTCACCCTGGAGATGGGCGGCAAGAATGCCGTCATCGTGATGGATGACGCCGATCTCGATCTCGCGACCGAGGGCATCCTCTGGGGCGCGTTCGGTACAACCGGGCAGCGGTGCACGGCAACCAGCCGTGTGGTGGTCCACGCCTCCGTGAAGCAGGAGCTCGAGGATCGATTGGCGGCCCGGGCGAGTAAGATGCAGCTCGGTGACGGCCTGCTTGAAAGCACCGACATCGGCCCGATCGTGAGCGACTCTCAGCTGCAGAACGTGCACAACTACATCGATATCGGCCGGGATGAGGGCGCGAGGCTCGTCACCGGCGGCGAGATTCGTTCCGAGGGGGAGCTCGGCAAGGGATTCTTCCATGAGCCGACCATCTTCTCCGACGTATCCCGCGACATGCGGATCGCCAATGAGGAGATTTTCGGGCCTGTGGTGTCGCTGATTCCGGTAGATGGACTCGACGAGGCGATCGACATCGCGAACTCGGTCCAGTACGGCCTGTCGGCGGCAATCTTCACTCAGAATGTCAACAACGCATTTCGTGCGATGCAGGACATCTACACCGGCATTCTCTACATCAACGCAGGGACGACCGGCGCCGAGATTCATCTGCCATTCGGCGGGACCAAGGGGACCGGCAACGGTCACCGCGAGGCGGGCACGGCCGCCCTCGACTTCTACATGGAGTGGCAGGCGATCTACGTCGATTACTCGGGCAAGCTGCAGCGGGCGCAGATCGACACCGACAAGCCGCTCGACGAAGGTCAGATCGCCCCGTAGCTTTCAGCAGTGCTGACGATCGACATAGAATACGGGAGGCCGAACGGCCTCCCGTTTTTGCAATGGCTTGGCGGACATGGAGTCCGCCCGTTCGGGTCGAGTGCCTGTCGACCCTCTTCGTTGCAGTCGAGCTACCTGGACACCGACGCGTCGACGAGGTCGTAGTCGTACCTGTCGACCCAGGGTTGCCCCTCAACGATTCGGGATGGCCGAAACGGCGTCAGATCGACCGTCGTGGCCTCGCCCTCGAGCATCAGCTCGCTGAGACACTTGCCGATGGCTGGCGCTGTCTTGAACGAGGTGCCGTTGTCGCCAGCCATGGTGTAGAGCCCGTCGTACTGCTTGATGGCGCCGATCAGGGGCCGGCCATCGGGGCTCCCCATCAGCGCGCAGGCCCAGTTGCCTCGCACAGTGCTCTGCGCGATGGACGGGATGCGCTTGCGCAATTGCTCCCGGGTAAAGTCGATGTACTCCTGCGTTACGTGCTCCGGATAGTCTTCCGGATCGACATGTACTGGCGCGTCCATCTCCGCACCGCCAAGCGTGCAGTTGTCGTCGATCGGTCGGGCCCAGAGGTGGTTCACGTGGTCGATGTACGTCGGATGCGGGTACGTCCGCCCCTGTGCGCCGCGGAAGATGGCGATCCTCGACTGTCGCGGGAAGAGCCCGAGATCGACGCCGAGTGGCTCGAAGAGCTGGTTCGCCCAAGCTCCGGCAACGACGATGACTTGGGGAGCCTCGATCACCCCTCCATCCGTCTCAACACCGGTGACCCGATCGCCATCGGTCAAGACGCGAAGCGCGGGAGCACCCTGGAGGATCTCGACACCCATCACCCGCGCCGCATCGGCGAAGGCGTAGGTCGTCGCATTCGGGTCCGCATAGCCCGATTCCGGCTCGTAGCCAACAACATCGACATCGTCGGTGTCGACCGCTGGGTCGATCTGGCGGGCATCGTCCGCAGTGACAAGGCGTGTGTTCACCCCGACCTCCCGCTGGATCGCGAGGTTGGCCTCCAGGTGGTCACGATGCTCGCGAGATGCAAAGACCAAGGTCCCGACCTGGCGAAAATCGCAGTCGCCGCCGACCATGTCCGACCAGTTCTCAAAGTATTTCAGGCTTTGGAAGGCAAGCTGCGTCTCCGGAAGGTTGCTGTAGTGCATCCGCACGAGCGCGCCGCTCTTGCCGGTCGCGCCGGCCCCAAGGTGCCACCGCTCCAGCAGCACGACATCCCGCAAGCCTGCTTTGGCAAGATGAAACGCGATGCTCGTGCCGTTCACCCCGCCACCGATCACCACCGCTTCGGCTGTCCGCTCTGCCATATGGCCTCCCTGTGTTCCCAGAGTTGTCAGTGTTGAAACCCCGGCCAGCCGACCGGGGTGACCGGTTG
>DASYWL010000200.1:0-4872 GCA_035936055.1 Thermomicrobiales bacterium | reverse complement strand
CAATGGCTCGCTATGGGGACGTCACCCGGCATCGACGCGGACGACCCGGTCCGGAGCTACGTGGCGATGTCGTGTGAACCCTGGCCGCCGAGTCGCCGCTCCAGGTGCCGCAGCTTGTCGGGATTCATCAACACGCGGATGGCGGCAATCCGACCGTCAAAGACGTCGAAGGCCATCACCCGGTCGAGCACGCCGAACTCCCGCACGACGATCGCCGGGGCGCCGTTGATGTGCGCTGGCTCGAACACGTACCGCCCGTCCTGCGGCAGCTTTCGGGCAAGCCCGGCCCAACCGCGCGAGACCTTGTCGACGCTGACGATCGGGCGCTGCACGGACAGTCGCTTGCCGCCGCTGTCACTGATCCAGACGACATCCTCGGTCAGCAGCACGGCGACCTGCGCCGCGTCGCCGGTGGAGATCGCCAGCAGGAAGCGCTCGGCCAGCGCGGCGTGCTCGCCATCCGGGCCGACGCTCGGCCGCACCCGGCCATTCAGCCGCTGCTGCGCGCGCCGGAAGATCTGCCGGCAGTTGGCCACGCTCTTGTCCAGATGCGCGGCGATCTCCCCGTAGGACATCGCGAACCCCTCGCGCAGCACGTAGACGACGCGCTGCTCCGGCCCGAGCTGCTCCAGCAGTGTCAGGAACGCCAGCGAGACCGCCTCGCGCTGCTCGACCGCCTCCTCCGGGCCGCCGACCGCCTCGGCGGTCATCACCGGCTCCGGCTGCCACATCCCGGTGTAGTGCTCGCGCCTGACACGAGCGGACTTGAGGTAGTCCAGCGCCAGGCGGGAGACTGTGGTGGTCAGCCAGGCGCGCAGGGAGTCAACTTTCGGCCGCTCGGCGTCGAGGTAGCGGATCCAGGCGTCGTGAACGAGGTCCTCGGCGTCGGAGGCGCTGCCGGTCAGGCGGTAGGCGACGGAGAAGAGGTAGGGGCGGAGCTGCTGGTAGTCCTGGGTGGGGGCTTCGGCGATCACGTGCTGGCTGCTCCTGGTCAAGCGACGTCACGCGGGTCCCGGGCTCATTGTCGCGCACGGTCAACCCACGGTGATGGTTCACTTCCCGGAAGACGATCGGCACGCGGATCATGTGACGGGCGCCCCCGCGCCGTCCAGTCACGGGAGGCCTGTCACGGTTCCACCGCGGGACCGGAGGGGCGATCCCGGCATGGACGATCCACCATCTCATGCAGCACGAAGCGGAGCACCGCGGCGACATCACCAGCCTGCGCGCATTGTTCACGGCGCACTGACCAGACCAGCGTTGGTTGGGCCGGCGAGGATTTTCAGCCAATGCTGGCCGGCTCGAGCGCCGATTCGTCTTCGGTCCCCCAGCCGCCGAGGCGCGGGACGTCGGCCAGCAGCCGCTGGGTGTACTCGTGCTGCGGGTTGCCGAGCACCTCGTCGACCGCCCCCTGCTCGACCATTTCGCCCTGATACATCACGAAGACCCGGTCGGCGATGTAGTTCGCCTGCCCGATGTCGTGTGTGATGAAGAGCACGGTCATCCCAAGTCGATCGCGCAGCTCTTTCAGGACGTTGAGGATCGCCACGCGCAGCGAGGCGTCCAGCGCCGAGGTCGACTCGTCAGCGATCAGGATCTCCGGATCGACGAGCAGGGCCCGCGCGATCATCGCCCGCTGCAGCTGCCCGCCGGAGAGCTGGTGCGCCCCCTTGGGGATGGTGTCCTTCGGGTCCAGACCGACGATCTTCAGCGCCTCGGAGAGCTTCTCGCGCTCTTCCGCCTTGCTGTACTTCTCGCCGGTGAGCGCGAGTGTCTTTCGCAGCACCCGCCCTACGGAGTAGAACTGATTGAACGACGCCATCGGATTCTGGAAGATGCCCTGCACCTCGCGCCAGTACGGCTTCAGGTTCTTCGAGCCCTTAATCTCGGTGACATCCCTGCCGTCCATGATGATTTCGCCGGAGGTTGGCTCGGAGAGCCGCAGCAGCATCCGCGCCAGCGTCGACTTGCCGCTGCCGCTCTCGCCGACGATCGCGACGATCTCACCCTGCCTGACCGTGAACGACACGTCGTCCACGGCGCGCACCTCCGTCTCACGAGTGCCGAACACCTTGGTCAGGTGCCGTACCTCAAGGAGCGGTTGCGACGCGTTCGTCTGTGGCACGGTTGATTCCGCCGGTTTCATGGCCTTGCTCCGCCTCCTTCTTCACCCACCAGCAGGTCGCCTCGTTGTGCTCCGGGTCCATTCTCGGGGGCACCTCATGCGTGCAGACATCCATCACATATGGGCAGCGGGGGTGGAAGCGGCAACCCGGAGGTGGGTTCCGCATGTCCGGTGAGCTGCCCTGCAACCCATGGATGACCTGCCCACGCTGCTCGGGGTCGGGCTCAAGCGTCGAGCCGATCAGCGCCTTGGAATAGGGATGCTCTGGCCGACGCACGACCTCACGCGTGGTGCCGATCTCGACGATCTCCCCGGCGTACATGACCGCCACACGATTGGCGATGTTGCTCAGCAGCGCCAGATCGTGCGTGATGAAGATGATGCGGGAGATCATCCCCTCCTTCATCATCTCGTCCATCATCAGGATCAGCGCCTTCTGGGAGGAGACGTCGAGCGCTGAGGTCGGCTCGTCAGCGATCAGCACGGTCGGGTTGAGGAGGGTCGCGATCACCGTCACCACGCGCTGGCGCATGCCACCGCTGAGCTGGTGCGGGTAGTGGTCCAGAACACGCGACGGCAGCCCGAGCTGCTCCATCCGTCCCCCAGCCAGCTCCATCGCCTCACGCTTGCGCATCTTCTCGTCGTGGGCACGGACTACGTCATAGGCGTAGTCCCCGATGCGCGCGGTGGGGTTGAGCGAGTTGAGCGCGCGCTGGGGCAGCAGCGAGACCACAGTTCCGCGCCACTCCCTTGGCGTCCCACCGGAGCGGGCAAGGTCGACCGTCTCCCGGTCGTCAAGGGTCAGCTGCCCACTCGCGATCTTGAGATTCGGCGGTCCGCTTGCCGAGAGCACGGCAGCGAGGGTCGACTTGCCACAACCGGATTCGCCGACGATGCCGAGGATCTCGCCATGGTCGAGATCGAGCGTGACCCCGTCGACGGCCCGGATCGGCGGTCCATGACGTGTTTCGTAGTAGGCGCGTACGTCCTGGACTTGCATGGACCCTCTCCCTAGCTCTCGCGCAGGCGCGGATTGAAAACTTCATCGAGACTGGACTGCAGCAACAGCAGCGCGAATGCGATCAGGGTCAGGAAAATCGTCGGCGGCACGAACGCCCACCACGCACCTGTCCGGATCGACTCCCACAGTAGCGCCCAGAAGAGCATGATCCCGAGTGAGATCGAGCCCGACGGGCCGAGACCGAGCATGCTCAGCGCCGCCTCCTGCAGGATGCTGCTGGTTAGCTGGAGCACGAACGCCATCACGATGTAGGAGAGCATGTACGGCAGCACCTCGAACACCATCAGCGAGAAGGTGTTGGCGCCGGTGAGTCGTGCCAGGTCGACATGCTCGCGCGTGCGCACGCTGCTGGCCTGCGCACGCACGGCGCGTGCCGTCCACGGCCAACTGGTGATGCCGATGATCAGCGCGATCGCGTAGATGGATCGCGAGTCGATCGCGATCGCGAGCAGGATGAGCACGACGATCGAGGGGATGGTGATCACCACGTTGGTGACCCCCATCAGTGCCTCCTCGACGATGCCACCGTAGAACCCGGCCGAGAGACCGATGACGACGCCGATGAGTGTCGCAATCAGCCCGGCCAGGACGCCGATGATGAGGGAGGTGCGGGTGCCGTAGATGAGCTGCGTGAAGACATCCTGGCCGAAGTTGTCGGTGCCCAGCCAGGCGTCAGCCGAGGGCTCCAGATAGAGGCCGCCCACGATCTGGTCCGGGTCCTCAACTCCCGTCAGGTACGGACCCACAAAGCCGAAGAACAGCACGGCCAGGGTGAGCGCGAGCGCGAACCAGAAGCGCGGCGAGAACTGGCTGGACCATCGGTGCAGCCGCCCGAGGATCGAGCTCTTCGCGTCGGGATCGATGGCGGCATCGGGAGCCGCTGAAGGCAAGACGGTGCTCATGGCGTGCTCCTAGGTCCCGGTCTGCGCGGCGCGGATGCGCGGGTCGATGAAGCCGTAGGCAATATCCACCAGGAAGTTGGCAGCCAGCACCGCCACCATGATCAGCAGGGTAATGCCCTGGATCACGGGGTAGTCGTTCTGCCGGATGGCACCGAAGAGCAAGCTGCCGATGCCCGGGTAGGAGAAGACCACCTCGGTGATCAGCGCGCCGCCGACCAGCGAACCGATCGAGAGCGCCAGGCCGGTGACCTGCGGGAGCATCGCGTTGCGGAAGATGTAGCGGGTGATGCGGCTGTCGGATATCCCGACCCCGCGGCTGAACTCCACGTAATCGGAGCTGAGCTCGTAGATCGCCATCGAGCGCATGCCGATCGCCTGCCCGCCGATGAAGATGAGCACGAGCGACAGGAACGGCAGCACGTAGTGGTCCGCAGCATCGGTGATGAACGACCAGCTAAAGCTGGGCTCGGTGCCGAAGGAGTAGCCGCCCGCGGCCGGCAGCAGCTCCCACCGCACCGCGACGAGATAGAGCAGCAGGATGGCGAAGGCGTAGTAGGGCATGCTGGAGAGGAAGAGTGAGGCAATGAACCCACCCCGATCGAACCAGCCACCCTTGTAGGCGGCGATCGCGCCGAGGGCGTTGCCGAGGATCCAGCCGACGAGGATCGCCGGCAGCTGCAGCGCGATCGTCCACGGCAGGGCATCGGCGATCAGTCCCCGCACGTCCGCGGGGTAGAGCGCGAACGAGGTGCCCAGGTCACCTTGGAAGACGTTGCCGACGTAGGCGAAGAACTGCAGCAGCAGCGGCTTATCCAGCCCGAACT
>DASYWL010000199.1:0-5895 GCA_035936055.1 Thermomicrobiales bacterium | reverse complement strand
GTGGAAACCCAGTCAGTCGGCTCCGGTGATCCGCCTGTGAGCGTCACGACTGACCGCGTTATCCTGCCCGACAAGCGTCATACGCTCACGACCAACAGTGACACCGTGGTCACCGAGGAGATCATGATCGGCGACACAATCTACATGCGCGGCACGCTCGTGAGCTCGTCGATCTATCCGAGCCTCGATCCGGAGACCTGGATCAGCTTCTCTCCCGAGCAGGCCCCGGAGGATTCGGTGCTGGAGCAGCGGGTTACCTACCTCACGACAGCGCTCCGCTACCCCTTTGCCGACGTGACGGCTGTTACCCGCGCCCTGCCCGCGTCTCCGGCCGGTGAGGTGATCGTTGGTGACCGGCCCTGCAAGGCGTGGACCTTCTCCACAACGGACGATATGACTGAAGGGATCGAATACGTCTTAGCCTTCGACGTTGAAGGACGACCGTGCCAGCTGGTTCGCGAAGGCGGCGGCGTGACCGAGACGCGAACCTGGAGCTATCCCGACAACCCCGGACCGATCAATGCTCCCGAGGAGGCGGTGCGGGTTGAACAGTTCCCGGCCGCTCCATAGACCCGGCCGGCTCCCACCTCCACACGAGCCGGCGCCAGTCGCCTCGGAGACCGTGCAGCGACCGTGGACCGGACGCCGCTGTGGCAAAGAACGTGCTATGGGGGATGCCAGACCGTACCACAGGGGGCCGCCACAGACCCGTGACAGGCGGATATGTGGCGACTACCCTTCAGCAGGCGTGCGGGCGGATCACGGCAACGATCGCCAGTCGATTGTCCCGAGCTGCATGGCCGAGTTTGACAAGAAGGAATGCATGCGCCCGTTGCACCCGCCATCCCACCGTCTTCGCATCCTGTTCGTCATGATTGCGGTCGCGACGCTCGTCGCGGCCTGCTCTCCTGATGACGAAGATGCTGAACCGGATCCGACTGCCGTCGTCCTGGAGCCGACTACCGTGGTTCTGGAGCCAACCGCTATCGACCAGCAGGACGAGGATACGACCCCGGTCGAGGTCGTGCAGGAGGTTCAGGATGCGGTCGTGACCGTCATCAACGAGCAGACCATCACCGGCCAGCTCGGTGCCGAGGAGACCCAGCCCGTCGGCTCCGGCACCGGCTTCATCATCGACGAGGAGGGCTACATCGTCACCAACTGGCACGTCGTCACCGGTGGCACCGACTTCGTCGTCATCCTCGCCGACGGCACCGAGGTGCCCGCCGAACTCATCGGCGAGGATCCTCGCGACGATCTGGCCGTCGTCAAAATCGACCCGTCCGCGGTGCCCGATACTGTGCCACTGGGCGACTCCAGCCAGCTCGACGTCGCGCAGTCCGTGTTGGCGATCGGCTCGCCACTGGGAGCCTTCGAGAACACGGTCACCGCCGGAATCGTCAGCTCCCTCGATCGGGACCAGTTCAGCACCGGCGGCCTGTGCCTGGCCTACACCAACCTCATCCAGCACGACGCCGCCATCAACCCGGGCAACTCGGGTGGGCCGCTGTTCAACCTCCGCGGAGAAGTCATCGGGGTCAACACCTTGGGACTCTCGACCACTCAGGATGGCCGCTCCGTACAGGGCCTCTACTTCGCGGTGCCGAGCAACACCGTCGCAGCGGCAGTCGACCAGTTGATCAGCCAGGGGTACATCTCCGCACCCTACCTCGGCGTCAGCTTCGCGGCCCTGAACCCGCGACTGGCAGCCGCCAACGATCTGCCCGTCGACTACGGCATCTACGTCCAGCATGTGGAGCCGGGTGGACCGGCGGCCGAGGCCGGCCTCCAGCCCGAAGACATCATCGTCTCGATCGATGGCCAGCAGTTCACTGCCGACATTTCGCTATCGAGCATCCTGCTCGAATATGACCCAGGGGACACCGTCGAGGTGACAGTACTGCGCGGCGGCGAGGAGGTGATGCTGTCGCTGACGCTCGGCGAGGCCCCGCCGGAGCTCTTCGAGCGATGCACCCTTCAAGGCCAGGAGTAATTGCCCGCCTCGTTGCTCGAATGCACTGTGCACTGGACGGCGCGCTGCCATCGCCACGGGCGCATGACGCCAGCCGGATAGGTACGGGCTTTGAAGCATCCATGTCCGTCCAGCGGTGGCGCTGGTCGTGCACACCCGAGTCTGGCCGGTACCTGCTGATGACCGTTCTCCCAGAGCAGCCGGCGCCTGCTCGAAGCGATCAAATGAATCCGAGGAACAGGGCAACGAGGCCATCCTGCGAACGGGCTGGCGCCCCGTTCCCAGACCGGATACGCGATCAGGCCAAGGGGGAGCGATGCTGGAATGAAAGTTGCGCGGCTCAGCGTCGGCTAGTGACCGCCGTTCACCTATCGCGGGCCGCGTGCCCACACATCGGAGAATTCGCTATGCGGAGATCCCTTTCGATCGCCATCATCTTCCGTGCGCTCCTCGTTGCGCTCCTCGGGCTCATCGCCGTCATCCCGGCGACCGCCCAGGAGACCGGCACCCCGGCCGCTGGGGTGGTCGACGAGCCCGACATGACCCCGGTCGAGGTCGTGCAGGAGGTCCAGGACGCGGTCGTGACCGTCATCAACGAGCAGACCGTCAGCTCGTTCGGCGTCGAGGAGACCCAGCCCGTCGGCTCCGGCACCGGGTTCATCATCGATGAGGAGGGCTACATCGTCACCAACTGGCACGTCGTCACTGGCGGCACCGACTTCGCCGTCATCCTCGCCGACGGCACCGAGGTGCCCGCCGAGCTCATCGGCGAGGACCCTCGCGACGACCTCGCCGTGCTCAAGATCGACCCGTCGGTCGTGCCTGACACCGTTCCCCTCGCGGATGCGGGCCAGCTGCAGGTCGGCGAGACCGTGCTGGCGATGGGCTCCCCGCTCGGGGAGTTCGAGAACACCGTCACGGCTGGCATCATCAGCTCGCTCGATCGTGACCAGTTCAGCGCTGGCGGCATCTGCCTCGCCTACACCAACCTCATCCAGCACGACGCCGCCATCAACCCAGGCAACTCCGGTGGCCCCCTCTTCAACCTTGCGGGCGAGGTCGTGGGCGTGAACACGCTGGGGCTGAGCGACGTGGGCGGTCGCTCCGTACAGGGACTCTACTTCGCGGTGCCGAGCGACACCGTGGCTGCAGTTGTTGACCAGATGATCAATCAGGGCTTCATCTCGGCCCCCTACATGGGCATCACCTTCTCGCCAATCAACCCGCAGGCGGCAGCCGCTAACAACCTTCCAGTCGACTACGGCGTCTACGTCGAGGGCGTTGAACCCAATGGACCCGCGGCGGCGGCAGGCCTCCAGCCAAACGACATCATCGTCGCCGTGGACGGCCAGCAGCTCGATGAGGACACAACGCTGTCGGGCATCCTCTTCGAGCGCCAGCCCGGGGACACGCTCAACCTGACAGTGCTTCGCGGTGGCCAGGAGGTCACCCTGTCGCTGACGCTGGGTGAGGTCCCGCCCGCCCTCTTCGAGCAGTGCGCCCTCCCGGGCCGGCCGTAACGGCTCGCGAATCGCGCTGGCCAAACAGCTAGGGCGGCCCACGCCACAGCTCAGAGACAGAGCAACCACATCAGCGGCATGGTCGGACCGCGGACATGAGGCCGATCATGCCGCTCAAGGTGAACCGGCTATGGACGCCCGCCACGAGTTGCTGCTCGCGCCTGTATCGCGATGCCTGACACAGCTGCCGATCGCTTCGCCAACCGACAGCCATGCCCCTCGTGGCAAGACGTCTGCTACCAGTGGGACACTGATCCATGACATGCCGCGCGCATCGCGACCGGCCCACATCAGGAGCACCGGACATGCCGACTCGGCTGAAAAGCTTGCCAAGCATCGTGATTATCACTATCGGACTCATGCTAGGCCTGGTCGCCAGCACCTTCACAGCGGGCGCCCAGGTTGTGGCCACATCGACCGCTGGGACCACACAGCCGAGCGTGACCCAAGCCACGCCGGAAACGACGCGAGCCGCAGCGACGCCTGAGATTGATCCGCTTCCGCTCGGTACGATCCTGGTCATGACGACGGAGATTCTCATCCTCCGCGCGCCACCCATGACCGACGCCGAGGCCCTCAGGACGCTGCCGGAAGGCACGCAGGTGCAGGTGATCAGTGGCCCCGTACAGGCGCTGGGGTACACCTGCTATGAGGTGGAGTTTCTCGACACCGATGTGTCGGTAAGCGGGTGGGCCGCGACCAACGCGGACTTTGCCGACCCCATCGACGCGCTCGACTAGCGTCGATCGGCAGAGCGTGTACGAGAAACACCTATGTCGCGAGCGCCGTCGCAATGGGCGGGCCCGCATCGTCGCAAGCGGTTTCGGCGCATCGCAACCCGAAACGAGAAAGTGGCGACCTGCTGCCCGGCGCTGGTCGCCCTCGCCGGCACACTGCCGTGGCTCTACGTTGCAGGCATCCCCTAGTCCGCAGCGTCGAGCGGGTAGTTGTGGTCCTTGCGGCCCTCCGCGCCGTCGTACGCATGCGACGTCTTGAACGGCTCGAACTCGCCGGCCTCAGCATCCGGTCGTGCCCGTTCGAGCAGCGCGTCGAGCTCCTCCTCGCTGTACGGCACGAATTCGTCGGCGACCGCCATGTTCTTTCGCAGAATCTCCACGGACTCCATGCCGGAGACCACCACCGACGCGGGCAGTCCGAGCGAGTAGCGCAGCGCCTCCTCGGGCGTGATGTCTGAACCGCTGCGCTGCACATGTCCGCCGGCATTGCTCTTCATGCCGATCACGCCGATTCCCTGCTCCAGGCAGATCGGCAGGATCTTGTGCTGAAAGCTCGAGAAGTGCGCGTCGAAGACGTTGAGCGGCATCTGCACCGTCTCCCAGGGAATACCGCTGTCGAGCAGTTGCCGGTGCAGATGTGGCGACTTATGACCAGTGAAGCCAATGAAGCGAACCTTCCCCTGCTCCTTCGCCTTCATCAGCGCCTCCAGTGAGCCGCCGGGCGCGAGAATCCGCTCGGGGTCGTCCTCCCACACCACCTCGTGCAACTGCCAAAGGTCGAGGTAGTCCGTTCGAAGCTTCTGCAGGCTCTCCTCGAGCTTTCGCATGGAGTGCTCGGCCCTGCGGTCGTGTGCACAGTCCTTGGTCATCAGGAAGGCTCGCTGGCGGTAGTTGCTCTCGGCGAGCGCCTTGCCCATGCGCCGCTCCGACTCGCCATCGCCGTACTCCCAGGCGTTGTCCATGAAGGTGACACCGCCGTCGATGGCCTCCTGAACGATGCGAATCGCTTCGGACTCGTCAGGCTTTGAGAGATGCGCACCACCAACGCCGAGGATGGATACCTCCACGTCGGTGCTGCCGAGAGGTCTGGTCGGAATCGCCATGGTCTGCAAGCTCCTCACATGAAACTGCCGTCGATTCTGGTCACCCTACCGCAACCGCCGTACCCTCGCACCTCTTGGCGCCACGCGTCACCACTCGTTGCCTCGCCGACCCCCTACTGCAGGTTGCCAAGCGCCAGCCAGGGATGCACCATGGGGCAGGATTCCAGCCGGCGGGCAACGGCAACCGTGATTGCTCTGCCCTCACGCAGACCACGGAGGCCGCATCGTGCCGCATGCCTATCTCGCCTACCTGCGTCGCATTTACGACCTCGTCGAGGAGATCCTGGCGACCCAGGCCCAGGCGATCGAAACGGCGGCGGAATGGATGGCGGACGCCATCGCGCAACCGGGCGTGGTGCACCTCTTCGGCAGCGGCCACTCGCACATGGTGGCGGAGGAGGTCTTTCACCGAGCCGGCAGCCTGCTCCCGCTCAACCCCATGCTGGACGCCAACCTCACTCTGCTCGGCTCCGTCAGCGCCACGCTGCTGGAGCGGACCCCCGGCTATGGCAAGGTCATTGTCGGCTCACATGACATCCGGGACGGCGAGGTGGTGGTCGTGG
>DASYWL010000198.1:0-17360 GCA_035936055.1 Thermomicrobiales bacterium | reverse complement strand
GTCGGCGTGGAGGGAGGCCGCAGCGTCGGGGACGATTGACAACGGCCGCTGTGCCTCAGCTCCGGACGCCGACGAGGATGACGCCATCCTCGACACGGACGCTGTAGGTCTTGACGGGGAAGACGGCAGGGTACCGCTCCGGCTCACCGGAGAAGACATTGAACGCACCGCCGTGCAGCGGGCACTGGAGCCGCTGGCCGCGAAGGGTTCCCTCGGACAGTGATGCACGTTCGTGGGTGCAGGTGTTGCCGAGCGCGACGATCTCACCGCCGACGTTCGCCAGGCAGATCGCCCGCCCGCCCGCCTCGACGTATCGCAACTCGCCCGGCGCAATCTCGTCGACCCGTGCAACAGGATGGAAAACCTTCGCCATTCAGGCGCCTCGCTCTCGGCTGCAACCCTGTCATGATCGGCAGAACCTGCCAACACACCCCACTCTCGCTATGGCACGTTCCGGCATTGCAATATGATTCAACAGATAGCATTCAAGTGCACGGCCACCGCTCGGGTGACACGGATCGCCCTTGGGCGGTCGGGTGTTCAACCGACAACAGGAGTGTCTCATGCAACAAGACCCCAGCGATGCCGACCTGCGGAATACCGAAGCCTATTATCATGTAGTGCTTGAGCGCATTCCCCCACGGGCGGAACCAGCGTTCGAGTCGGCCCAGATGCAGCAACGAGTCTGGGGACGCGAGTGGGGGGTGTCCAATGACGTTGGACGGCTACGGCTGTGCGTGGTCCACCGGCCCGAAGACGAAATCACCACCATCGATGCCTCGCAGTACGACCCGGACCTGGATGCCCTGATCAACGACCGGGAGCAGTGGTACTGGCGCGATCGTACCGGCCCCGACCTGAAGCGCATGCAGCACGAGCACGACGCGCTGGTTGCGGCCCTTCGCGATGAGGCCGTCGAGATCGAGTGCGTGGGCGGCTCTCCGGGTGATCCCAAGGCCGTGTTCACCCGGGACCAGGCGATCGGCGTCAAGGGAGGCGCTATCATCTGCCGGATGGGTCCAATTGGCGAGGAGCCGGGCTACGGGCGGCGCGGAGAGGAGCAGTACATCACCAGGCTCATCGCCGGCTTGGGCATGCCCATCCTGCGCACCATTCATGGCACGGGGTTGTTCGAGGGAGGATCATTCTGCTTCCTGAATGCCGACGTTGCGCTCGCTGGCTTGTCACACCGACAGAACGAGGCCGGTGCATGCCAGATCGAGCAGGTGCTCGCCGAGCTGGGCGTCCGTCTGCTGCGGGTGCCACTCACCGGGCACGCGCTTCATATCGACGGCGGCATCGTCATGGTTGACTACGATAAGGCGCTCGTGAACATGACGCGATTGCCGTACTGGCTCCCGGACGAACTCACCGGACTGGGCATCGAGGCGATACACGCGTGGCCGACCGAGCCGTGGGCGGTCAACTGTCTGGCCGTGCGGCCGGGCCGGGTCATCATCCCGGACGATTGTCCTCGCACCGTCGAGCGGCTCCAGCGCGCGGGCGTCGAGACCATCGAGATTCCATACTCCGAGATCCGCAAGAACGGCGGGGGAATCCACTGCTCAACGCTGCCGCTGATACGCGACGCGTAGGCGGCGGAGCCACGTGGGGCTCCATTACGGCACCTTGACCTGGATCTCGTCGCCCTCAATCCGGACATCGTACTTCTCGACGGGCACGACCACCGGGAACGCTGTCGGCTCCCCGGTGCGGATATTGAACGCCCCGCCGTGCAGCGGGCACTCGATCTCGTCGCCCTGGATCGTGCCGTCCGAGAGCGACGCCTCCTCGTGCGTGCAGGTGTCATCGATCGCGTGGATCTCGCCGTCGAGATTGATCAGGCAGATGAACGCGTCCCCGGCCTCGACATACATCAGCTCGCCCGGCTCGATGTCGCTCACCTTCGCGACTGTATGGTAGGTAGCAGTCTCCGTCATGCGTGTCCCTTGGCTAGGCGGGAACCAGCCGTAGGTATCGACCCCGAAGGGTGTCGAACCACGCGACGCCGACACCGGCACCGCAGGTTGCCGTTCCCGCGTTAACGGGCGGACACCCTCACGGGGTCCGCCCCTACGGGTCAACGAGGCTCCTACACCTCGTCGAGCTCCTCATTGGCATGATCGATGCCGTAGAGCGCCGCCTTGAGCACTTTCAGGCTCAGCAGCGCGCATTTGAGCCGCGCCGGGCTCAGGTCGACCCCGAGCTCGTCCAGCAACTCCTCCTTGTCGATCGCCTTGACCTCGTCGAGCGTCTTGCCGTCGACAATCTCCATCAGGATCGACGCCGACGCCTGACTGATCGCGCAGCCTTGGCCGGAAAAGGCGATCTCGTCGATCGTATCGTCCTTGACGCGGACGTCGATCCGGACCTCGTCGCCGCAGAGGGGGTTGTTGTCCTCGTAGGTGTAGTCATTCGGGTCCAGCGTCCCGCGATTTCGCGGGTTCTGGTAGTGATCGAGAATGATCTCGCGGTAGATGCTGTCTCCGCCAATGCTCATGTATGCCTATCCATCGAACTGTCTGGCGTCCCACTCCTTGCGGCAGGGCTCGCCCTTGCGGGCGACCGCCGTCGCCGGGGATGGAGCGCCAGTGAAGACCCGGTTCGCCTCATGCAGCGCCTCGACGAGACGGTCGACATCCTCCGGGGTGTTGTAGATGTAGAAGCTGGCCCGAGTCGTCGCCGTGACGCCGAGCGCCCGCATCAGCGGTTGGGTGCAGTGGTGTCCGGCACGAACCGCCACATTCTGCTCGTTCAGGACCTGGGCGACATCGTGCGGGTGCAGGTCACCGAGCGCGAAGGAGACAACGCCGCTGCGCGCCTGCACGTCCTTCGGTCCGAAGATGCGGATTCCCGGCACCTCCCGGAGGGCCTCCAGCGCGTATGCAACGACGTCGCGCTCGTGCGCCCACACGCGAGGCATCCCGAGCTCGTTCAGGTAGTCGATCGCCACGCCCAGCCCAACCGTGTCGCCCACGGCGGGCGTTCCGGCTTCGAACTTCGCCGGGACATCCGCCCACGTGGTGTGGTCGAGGAAGACCTTGCGGATCATACTGCCGCCGCCCATGTACGGGGGCATGCTGTCCAGCAGCACCTTCTTGCCGTAGAGCGCACCCGATCCCATCGGACCGAGCATCTTGTGCCCGCTGATCGCAAGGAAATCTGCGTCGAGGTCCTGCACGTCGATCGGCAGGTGCGGTGAACTCTGGGCAGCGTCCACCACTGCCACGGCACCCACGGCGTGCGCGTCGGCGATCATCTGCCTGACGGGGTTGACCGTGCCGAGGCTGTTGCTGACGTGGGTGAAGGCGGCGAGCTTCGGCTCCTGCTTCAGGATCTCGGCGTACTCGTCGAGGTCGAGCCGGCCCTCGTCGTCGATGTGGACGTGTGCCTGCCGGAGATTCTTCTCCGCGGCGAGGATGTGCCACGGCACAAGGTTGGAGTGGTGCTCCATCTCGGTGAAGACGATCAGGTCACCCTCTTCGAGACTCGCGCCGCCCCAGGACCTCGCCACGAGGTTGATCGCCTCGGTGGTGTTGCGCACCATGATGATCTCGCGCGGGCTCTTCGCGTTGAGGAACTGCGCGATCTTCCTGCGTGCGCCCTCGTACGCATCGGTCGCCGCCTCCGAGAGATCGTAGACGCCGCGGTGGATGTTCGCGTTGAGCTGGGTATAGTAGTGGCTCAACGCGTCGATCACGACCTGCGGCTTCTGCGAGCTCGCCGCGCTGTCGAGAAAGACGAGCGGCTTCTTGCCGCCCTTGGGCGGCTGCGTCAGGATCGGGAAGTCGGCTTTTACCACGTTCCCGTCGAGGGCCGTCATCTGGGTGTCCGGAGGCATCTGCGTGATACCCATGGTGATCCTTTCCTTCGATGCGGAACCGCGAGGTCCGCGCGATTGGACCACCGCGGTGGAACTGCCGGGAGCGGCGCGGCGACCGCCCCCGGCCCGCTCAGGCCCTAGTACCCGACCTTGCGGGCGATCGCGCCCTGCAGGAAATCCCGGATCTCCTCGACCGGAATGCGATCGATGACGGGGCGGAAGAACCCTTCAACGATCAGCTTCTGGGCCTCGGCCTTGGGGATACCACGGGCCATGAGGTAGAAGAGATGCTCGTCCTCGACCTGTGAGACGGTGGCGCCGTGGGTACAGCGCACGTCGTTCGCCTCGATCTCGAGGTTCGGAATCGTGTCGGCCCGAGCGGTGCGGCTCAGCACCAGGTTGCGATTCTGCTGATAGGCGTCCGTCCGCTGCGCGCCCTCGTAGACCTTGATCAGGCCCGAGTAGACCGAGCGCGACTTCTCCTTGAGCGCGCCCTTGTACTCGAGGTCGCTCGTCGCGTACGGCGACTCGTGCAGCTGCCACGTGTGGTGGTCAAAGAACTGGTCACCGTCAGCGAAGAAGATGCCAAGCATCTCCGCCAGCGCATTTTCGCCGCGCAGGTGAGAGCCGACCGAGTTCTTGCTGAATTTCGAGCCCAGCGTCACCTGCAGGTTCTTCATCTCGGCATCGCGGCCGAGGATGGAGCGCTCCGTCATGAAGTTCCAGACATTGCGGCCCCAGTCCTGCACCTGCACGTAGCGCAGCTTCGCGTCGTCGGCGAGGATCAGCTCGACCACCGCCGAGGCGAATGACGCCTCGTCCTGTGTCTCGGATGCGTAGGCATCAACGAAGAACGCTTCGGCGCCCTCGTCGAGCACGACCAGCGAGTGCGTAAAGATCGACGAGCCGGCCTGCTGGCCGAAGGCGAACGCCCGGAACGGCAGCTCAACCGTCACGCCCTTCGGCACATAGAGGAACGCCCCGCCCTGCCACATCGCGGCATGGAGCGCCTCGAACTTGCCGAACTCCGCCGGCACGGCCCGGGTCATGAAGTACTCCTGCACCAGTGCCGGGTGCTCGTGGACCGCCGTGTTGAGGTCGGTGAAGACGACACCCTGCGCGGCGAGCGCCGGATCGACATCGACGTACGGCTTGCTGGCATCCCGGGTGGCGTAGACGCCGGCACGCTGATCCGTCTCGCCGAACTGCATCGCTTCGGCACCAGCCGTCAGCGTGCCGAGGTCGGTGACCTCGCTCTCGACGTCCGCGAACGGCACGAACCGATCGAGCTTCAGCCGGCGCAGGTCGGTGCGGCGCCACTCCTCGTCGGAGCGCTTCGGCATCGGGATCGACTCGTAGGTCTCCCACGCCTTGAGGCGCGCCTCGCGCACCCAGTCGGGCTCATTGCGGGACCGGGAGAGCGCCTCAACCGCCTCGCGGCTGAATCCGGTCAATTCTGGTGTCTTCGTTGCAGTTGCTTCCATTGCTCCCTCGCACGGTTGCCTTCTCCCGGTACATGCCGGAACGAGGCCGTGTTCCGTGTTGGCGTCGGGCCTATCCGACCGACCCTTCCATCTCCAGCTGGATCAGCCGGTTGAGCTCGACCGCGTACTCGAGCGGGAGCTCCTTGGCGATCGGCTCGATGAACCCGTTGACGATCATGCTCATCGCCTCGGCTTCGCTCAGCCCACGGCTCTGGAGGTAGAAGATCTGCTCCTCGGCGACCTTGGAGACCGTCGCCTCGTGCCCGATGGAGACGCTCTCTTCCTCGATCTCCATGTACGGATAGGTGTCCGTCTTGCTCGTCTCGTCGAGCAGCAGCGCGTCACAAATGACGTTGCTGCGCACGTTCTCGGCGCCCGGGTGGACCTTCACGAGGCCGCGGTAGGACGACCGCCCGGTCCCCTTCGAGATCGACTTCGAGGTGATCTGCGAGGAGGTGTTCGGCGCAGCGTGGACCATCTTCGCGCCGGCGTCCTGGTGCTGACCGTCAGACGCGAACGCGACCGAGAGGACCTCACCGCGGGCGCCCGGCTCCATCAGCCAGACCGCCGGGTACTTCATGGTCACGCGAGAGCCAAGGTTGCCGTCGACCCACTCCATCGTCGCGTCCTTATAGGCCGCGGCACGCTTGGTAACTAGGTTGAAGACGTTCTTCGACCAGTTCTGGATGGTCGTGTAGCGGCAGCGCGCGCCCTCCTGCACCACAATCTCGACGACCGCGGAGTGCAGGCTGTTCGTGTTATAGGTCGGCGCGGTGCAGCCCTCGACGTAGTGCACGTAGGAGCCCGGCGCGCAGATGATGAGCGTGCGCTCGAACTGGCCCATGTTCTCCGCGTTGATGCGGAAGTAGGCCTGCAGCGGCACTTCGACGTGGACGCCCTCCGGCACGTAAATGAACGAGCCGCCGGACCAGACCGCCGAGTTCAGCGCCGCGAACTTGTTGTCCGCGTACGGGATCACGGTGCCGAAGTACTGCTGGACCAGATCCGGGTGCTCGCGAACGGCGGCGTCCATGTCCAGGAAGACCACACCCTGCTTCTCGAGGTCCTCGCGCAGGGAGTGGTAGATGACCTCGGACTCGTACTGCGCGCCGACACCGGCCAGGAACTTCCGCTCGGCCTCGGGGATCCCGAGCTTCTCAAACGTGTCCTTGATGTAGGCCGGCACCTCATCCCACGTGCGGCCCTGCTTCTCAGTCGGCCGGATGTAGTAGTAGATGTCCTCGAAGTCGAGCTCGTGGAGCGCCGGGCTTCCCCAGTTCGGCATCGGGCGCTTCTGGAAGTGCTCGAGCGACTTCAGGCGGAACTCGAGCATCCAGTCGGGCTCGCCCTTCATCTTCGAGATTTCTTCGACAACCTCGCGGTTGAGGCCCTTCTTCGACTTGAAGACGTAGTCCTCTTCGTCTCGGAAGCCGTACTTGTAATCGCCGATATCGACCTGTGGCTTTGGTGTTGCGACCATGTGTTGCTCCTTCAGGTGTCAGCGTGCACGTTGCACATGCCGGTTGCCGACGGAATCTGCCTCGTAGGGGCGGTCCTCTATGGCCGCCCAGAGGGCGGCATCTTTCGACGTGCGGCTATGCGGTAGCACCCGCGACCTCGGCGCGAAGTGTCTCGTAGCCCTTCGCCTCAAGCTCGTGGGCCAGTTCCGGACCGCCGCTCTGCACCACGCGGCCGTCCATCATGATGTGGACGAAGTCCGGCTGGATGTAGTTCAACAGCCGCTGGTAGTGAGTGATCAGCAGGATGCCCATGTGGTCTCCGGCGAGCGCGTTGACGCCCTCGGACACCACGCGCAGCGCGTCGATGTCGAGACCGGAATCGGTCTCGTCGAGAATCGCCATGCTTGGCTCCAGCAGCGCCATCTGCAGGATTTCGGCGCGCTTCTTCTCGCCTCCGGAGAAGCCCTCGTTGAGATAGCGGGTCGCGAAGGACTCGTCCATCTTGAGGACCCGCATCTTCTCCTTCATCAGACGGCGGAACTCACGCGGGGTCATCTTCTTGACCTCTTCGCCACCCGACTCAGCGGCACGCTCGGCGCGCGCGTTTCGCACGTTGGTGACCGCCATGCGGAGGAAGTTGGCCATCGAGACGCCCGGGATCACCGTCGGGTACTGGAACGCCAGGAAAATGCCGAGCTGGGCGCGCTCGTCCGGCTCCATCTCGAGGATATCCTCACCCATGAACCGAGCCGAGCCCTCGGTAACCTCATAGGCCGGGTGGCCGGCCAGCACGTTGGCGAGGGTACTCTTGCCGGAGCCGTTCGGCCCCATGAGCGCGTGGATCTCACCCTGGTTGATGGTGAGGGCCACGCCCTTGAGGATCTCCTTGTCCTCGATGGAAGCATGGAGGTTTTCGATCTCGAACATGGTAACCTTCTGCGTGTCTGCCATAGTGACGTCTCTCGTCCTGCGTGATACTGCGACGCCCGCCCGGTGCGAGCGCGCCTGCGTCCGAAAGTGATTCGCGTCGCCGGGGTGCTCCCGGTGTCTGCCGCGTCAGGTGGTTGCGCGGGCCCACGGCGCCCGCTCACGCGGCTGCGCGGCTTGGCATTCGGGGCACCGCCCCACGAAGACTGTGTGGTGGCTGTCGATCGCAAACCCGCTGCGCTCGACGGCGACATGCTGCGCGAGCAGCGCAACGGGAACGTCGACATCCTCGATTGCCCCGCAGACCGAGCAGTGCACGTGGTCGTGCCGCTCGGCGCGCTTGTCGAACCGGCTTGCCTGATCCGCGAAGGTCAGCTCCTGGATCAGCTCGTGCTCGGCGAGGAGGTGCAGAGTGCGGTAGACCGTACCGTAGGCGATCGACGGGTACTCCCGCCGCACGCGCTCGTAGATCTCCGCGGCGGTGAGGTGGCCGTCGGCCTCCTCCACCACGCGCAGGATCACGGAGCGCTGGGTCGTATTACGAAATGTGCCCTTGGAGCCTGCGGTCATGGTTCGGTGTCCCTGTTCCCCTCGTGCGCTTTGGTGCGAATGCCTGCCGTCGCAGGAGTCAATCCTGAATAGGAATGAGTCTCATTCCCACACATCGAAAGTATATCACAATGGTCGGGATTGCTATCTACCCGGCATCTGCCGGCCTCCACGGTCTGGAGTATCGCCGACCAATCCCGACTGGTCAAGTCGGATTTCGTCCAGTCGCGCCTCCCCGTCTGGCATCGTCCCACTCCCAGCCATCGATCTCGGGCGGCTCGACGCCGTGAGCCGACAGAATCGTCCGGATATGGTTGCGATGCTCGGCGCCATGATCCAGCATCTGCACTAAAAAGAAGGAGACGGATCGATGCTCCTCCTGCCCATGCCTGGCGTAGGTGACGGGGCGATCATCCGGCCAGCGCTCCACGACAGCTCGCCACGCTTGTCCCGTTTCCCGGAGCGCCTTCCGGACGTCCGCCACCGGTGGGAGGTGCTCCGCTTCATCATCCAGCGCGTGCACGACGCCCGTGTCCGGTATTCGGCTCAAGTAGATCTGCTCTGCCTCTGCGATGTGGACGATCGTTTTCATGACCGATCCGAAGGTGCCGGGCACGGTGAGCGATAGTTGGGCCTCGCTCAACCCTTCGCAAGATGCGAGAAGCGTGTCGTTCGCCCAGACGTGGTGTTCGATAACGCTCTCCAGGACAGTATTCACGGCGCGATCACTCCTGTCTTAGGGCGGATCGGCACGTAGCTGTGTGCCGGACCACCAGTCTCCCGCATCCAGGCGTCCTCGTCGAAGAGGTGCCACTCAATGCCGAATGGATCTTGAACGATCGCGACCAGCGCGTCGGTCCATGCCACATCCGGACGCGTCAGCCGTGAGGCGCTGTGCACGGTCGTCAGACTCCGCGTGAGCTGCTCGCAGCACCGCGAGGTGATCTGGATCGCCCGCTGTCCAGCAGCATGCGGCACCTCTCCACACCGATCGTCGACCAGCACGAATGCGCACCCATGCCATGCCAGTCCCGCCATCGTCGCTGGTCCCATGTCACCGCGTCGGTGGACCCAGGCGATCGAGAATCCCGGAATCCTGGCGTAGAATCGAAGCGCGTCCTCGAGACGCTCGACGCCAATGATTGGGACGATGGCAGCCATAGTGGTCACTCCTGAGAGCAAAGAAGAACAGATGTTCTCATTGTACGGCCGGGTGTCCCGAAGTCAATCCCTGCCCACGGGCATGCTGGAAGAACTGCGATGACACACGACGCGGCAGGGACAGAGATTCGGCTCGAACATCGTGTTCCGAGTCCCGAGGAGCACCGGCGCATTGCAGAGAGCGTCGGATGGGCGCGTGGCTCCGACTGGCCAAGCGTGCCGCGCTCGCTGGAGCGCTCACTCTTCGGCGTGGTCGCCATGACCGGCGATCGCGCGGTCGGGATGGGTCTGCTCGTCGGGGACGGCGTGCTCTACTTCTACATTCAGGATCTCGCCGTCAACCCGGCATGGCGGGGACGTGGCGTCGGCCAGATGATCGTCGAGACTCTGCTGGCATACATCCGAGAGGTCACGCCGGCCGCGGCGTTCGTCGGGCTCTTCGCGACGCCGGACGCGTTGCAGCTCTACCAGCGCAATGGCTTCAGCGATGGGGACATGACTGGCATGTTCCGCCTCGTCCGCCCGGACACCGCCTGACACCCGCGGTACAGGCCATCACCGTGATCGTCATAGTCCTTGCCAACCCCCATGTGATCACCCGGTACGCGAGCTGCAGAACCAGATGATGACGGGCCGGTGCTGGGTGAACCATCGAAACGCCCCGGCCACGTCAGCCCGGGGCATTGTCGATGGTTTTCGTATCAGGGGTGCCTGTGGCGCTAGTCGCCCTCCGAGGGGATATCCAGTGCCGCGTTGACATCCGGCTTCTCCCTGTTGGTCTTGCGGATTGAGAAGATCGCCGCAAGTGCGATGGTCAACGTGATCACGATCAGCGAGAGCCAGGTCGGGATCTCCGGAATGATCGTCACATGCTCGCCGTCGTTGATGAACGGCACCTCGTTCTCGTGCAGGGCGTGGATGATCAGCTTGATGCCGATCCAGATCAGGATGAACGCCAGCCCGTAGGCGAGGTACACGAGTCGCTCCAGCAGCCCGCCGAGCAGGAAATAGAGCTGTCGCAGGCCCAGCAGCGCCCACGCGTTCGCCGTGAAGACGATATAGGGCTCCTGCGTCAGGCCGAAGATCGCCGGGATCGAGTCGAACGCGAAGAGCAGGTCCGTCGAGCCGATCGCCAGCATCACGATGGCCATCGGCGTGATCATCCGCCGACCGTGGCGCACCAGGAACATCTTGTCCTCGACGTAGCCGTCGGTGACTGGCCAGATGCGACGCATGAGCCGGATGAAGGCGTTCTCCTCGTACTCCTCCTCGGCCTCCTCCGGCGACTCCATCAGCTTCCAACCGGTGTAGAGCAGGAAGATCCCGAAGATGTAGAAGATCCAGCTGAAGTTCTCGATGATCGCCGCGCCCAGCGCGATGAAGACGCCGCGCATCACGATTGCAATCGCGACACCAATCAGCAACACCTTCTGCTGGTACTGCCTGGGCACGGCGAAGGTCGACATGATGAGCAGGAAAACGAAGAGGTTGTCGACCGAGAGGCTCTTCTCCGTCAGGAAGCCGGCGAAGTACTCGAGCCCGTGGTCGCTCCCCCACACCCACCACAGGCCGGCGCCAAACACCAAGGCACCGGCGATGTAGACGGTAGACCAGATGCCGGCCTCTTTCAGGGTCGGCTCATGGGGCGTCTTGACGTGCGAGTAGAAATCAAAGATGAGGAGCGCCGCGACACCAATGACGGTGGCAGCCCAAACCCACATGGGGACACTCATACGAGAAAGAAACCTCCGGTGAGTGGGACGGTAAGATCCTTGCCACCCGGGTCTCTTCCCCGCACAAGCCGTGCCGCCTTCTGGCGCGATGCGCGACGCACGATGCCGAGTCCTTCATGGACCGTGATGACGACATCGCCGAAACGGAATACTCCCCCGCTCTGGGCAGCCTGTATTCTACGTGCTATTCGAAAATCGGTGCAAACCGCGAGCGCAGCAGCGGTGCACGACGGCGGCTCGATTTGTGCGAGGAGAGCCCTCGCCACGCGCTCCGGCGCCTCAGTATCATGCACAATATGCGCTCTGCGCAGCGGCGTTCATCGAATCAGGGAGGGGACAGACTGTTGATGGAGTTGCTCACCGATCCACAAGCGTGGACCGCCTTTCTGACGCTGACGGTGCTCGAGATCGTGCTCGGCATCGACAACATCGTCTTCATCTCGATCCTGACCGACCGCCTGCCCCACAACCAGCGCGACCGGGCGCGAGTCGTCGGCCTCGGCGCGGCCATGATCATGCGCATCCTGCTGCTCTTCGCGATCAGCTGGATCATCGGGCTCACCGAGCCCTGGTTCGAGCTCTTCGGCCGAGAGTTCTCGGGTCGCGACCTGATCCTTCTCACCGGCGGGCTCTTCCTCCTGTACAAGGCCACCACGGAGATTCACGCCAAGCTCGAGGGCGAGGAGCACGACGAGGGCACGGCCGCCGCAGCGTCATTCGCCGCCGTCATCGCCCAGATCATGATGCTCGACATCGTCTTCTCCCTCGACTCGGTGATCACCGCGGTCGGCATGGCTGACGACATCGAGGTGATGATCGCGGCAGTCGTCGTCGCGGTCGGCGTCATGCTCTGGGCGTCGGGTCCACTCGCGAACTTCGTCCAGGAGCACCCGACGATCAAAATCCTCGCGCTGAGCTTCCTGATCCTGATCGGCATGTCGCTGGTCGCCGAGGGCTTCCACCAGCACATCCCGAAGGGCTACATCTACGCCGCGATGACCTTCTCGGTCATCGTCGAGCTGATCAATCTCCGCGTCCGTGCCACGGAGGAAAAGGAAGCCGAGCCGGTCCACCTGAAGCGGAGCTACGCTGGCGAGAAAGCCGTCGGGCGTGCCGCTCGGGGCCGTACGGCCCGCGGCGCCGGGGACTGAGTCCCACTGCTGGCCCTGTGCATGACAACGCCACCGTAGGAGACAACATGGCTGCGCTGCGAACGCCCGTCATCGCTATCGTGCCGCGCAGTCAATGTCGTCCCATCAATGGGCCTCCTTGAGGACTTGAACGGGTAGCCCTCTTGCCCCGCCGGAGGCAAGTACTTCGCGAAGGTCATGCTGAGCGCAGCCGAAGGACTCAGCACAGACGCTTGTGTCTGCCCGCGCTCGGACGGACACGAGGCTGGTCCTTGTGGACCGATCCTCATCGAGCAAGCTTCCGGCAATCGGCTGTAGCTGCCAGACGGCACCGGGACGGCAGACAACCGGTGCCGTCGCCGTCTCGGTCACCGGCCGTGTTGCCCTCGTGCCGATTTCCCGGTACAAGTGGCGCTGTATGGATCGCGCATGAGCGTACGTTGTCAGAACGGAGACCCCACATGGCAGACAAACCGCAGGTGGCAGTGACGCGGGTGATCCCGGACGCCGGTCTCGACCTCCTACGGGACGCAGCCGAGATTCGCCTTTGGGAGAACGAGCTGCCGCCTTCGCCGGAGAAACTCGACACGCTGCTGGAGGGCGCCGACGGCGCCGTGACGCTCCTGACCGATCGCATTGACGGCCCGGTGCTCGACCGCCACCCGCAGCTCAAGGTGGTCAGCAACTTCGCCGTCGGCTTCGACAACGTCGATGTCCCCGCCGCCACTGAGCGCGGCGTCGCGGTCTGCAACACCCCGAACGTGCTCAACGACGCCACCGCCGAGATGGCGTTCACACTCATGACGGCCGCCGCCCGCCGTGTGGTCGAGGCCGCGGACTATGTGCGTGACGGCAATTGGAAGACGTGGGGCCCGAAGCTGCTGCTCGGGCAGGACCTCACCGGCGCCACGCTCGGCATCGTCGGGTTCGGCCGCATCGGCAAGAAGCTGGCTCGCATGGTGAGCGGGTTCGACATGACCGTGCTCGTCAATGACGTCTACCACGACCCACAGGCCGAGCAGGAGTTCGGCGTGACGTATGTTTCGCTCGACGAGCTGCTGGAGCGGTCGGACTTCGTCTCCCTGCACGTCCTGCTGAACGAGGATACGCACCACCTGATCGGCACGGACCAGCTCAAGCGCATGAAGCAGACGGCCGTGCTGGTCAACGCCGCGCGGGGCCCGGTGGTCGACACGGACGCCCTGGTGCAGGCGCTCCAGGCCGGCGAGATCTTCGCCGCCGGCCTCGACGTCACCGACCCCGAGCCCCTGCCCGCCGACCACCCGCTGGTGTCGCTGCCGAACTGCACCGTGGTGCCGCACATCGCCTCGGCGACCGTTACCTCGCGTGACAACATGGCGAAGCTCGCCGTCAATAACCTGCTCGACGTGCTCAACCGCCGCGAGCCTCACGCCATCGTCAACCCCGAGGTGCTTCGCGCAAACGCGTGATCATGGCATGTACTGGCCCTGTGGCTGCCGTAGAAGCGGATCTCCGAAGGGGCCGTCCGCCCAGCCGGCCGCCGAGAGGCATCCGATCAGCATCGACGCGCTTGGATTTCTGTACAACCACGACAAGCCTGGCCCGACTGGCCGCCCACTTCCGTCCGATTGGGAAACAGGACCCTATGACCGAAACCACTTCCGGCTCTCTCGCCACCGTACGCGACCAGGTTCATCGCTGGCTCGCCGAGCGCCGCGACGACATCGCGAACCTCCTGCTGTCCTTCGTCAGCGTCCCCTGCGTCACCGGCGACGAGGCAGCCGTGCAGGACGTGATCGAGCGCGTCATGCGCGAGCGCGGCTTGGGGGTTGACCGCTGGGAAGCGAGCCGCGAGGAGACCGAGCCCTACCTCATGCACGTCGGCGAGCAGGAGCGATACGAGGGCCGCCCAAACCTCGTCGCGACAGTGCCCGGCACTGGCGACGGCCGCTCCCTAATGCTTCAGGGGCACGTCGACACCGTCGAGATCGGCGATCCGGCCCTCTGGACCCGTGCGCCGTTCGGCCAGCGCGACGGCGACCGCATCTACGGCCGTGGCTCGGTCGACATGAAGGGTGGCATTGTCTCCATGATGGTCGCCCGGCAGGCGCTGCAGGAACTTGGCGTGTCCGTGCGTGGCGATGTGCTGCTTGCGACATCGGTGGGCGAGGAAGATGGAGGACTCGGCGCCCTCTCGACTATCCTTCGTGGGCACCGCGCCGACGGTGTGATCGTCACCGAGCCCTCCGAGCGTCGACTGGTGATCGCGCAGGGCGGTTCCCTCGTCTTCCGCATCACCGTCCCCGGCAAGGCCGCCCACGGAGCCAGGCGCGACGAGGGCGAGTCCGCCGTCGAGCACTTCATCCCGATCTTTCAGGATCTTCTCGCCTGGGAGAGGGAGCGCAACGAGCGGCTCTCCCACCCGCTCTACGACCACCTGGGGAACAAGTTCCCGATCAGCGTCGGCCTCGTCCACGCTGGCAACTGGGCGTCAACGGTCCCGGAGTCGCTCGTCGCCGAGGGCCGCCTCGGGTTCCTGCCCGGCGAGACCATCGAGGAGATGCAGCACGCCACCGAGGCGCGGGTCGCAGCTGTTGCCAAGGAGGATCCCTGGCTGCGCGAGCATCCGCCGACCGTCGAGTGGTTCGGGGGCCAGTTCGCCTCTGCCGAGATTGCCCCAGACCACCCGCTGTCCCAGACGGTCGCTCGCGCCCACCAAGCCGCGCACGGCGAGCCGGTCGAGATCGAGGGCGTCACCTACGGCGCCGACATGCGGCTCTTCATCGATATCGGCGAGATGCCGACCGTCATCTACGGTGGCGGGGATGTCCGGCTCGCCCACGCCGTCGACGAGTACATCGAGCTTGACGAGGTGCTCGGTGCCGCCGAGACACTCGCACTGGCCATCTGCGACTGGTGCGGCTACGATGCCCCCGTCTCGTAGGGGGCGGCCTACCCCGACGCATGACCGCCCCGCGGTCGACCTGTACGAGCGGACTCCATGTCCGCCCTTCCCTGTCTTGGCCCCTCAATACCGGAGCTCTTCGTGACCTTGTCGACCCCCTCCCCAACCCGTCTCACGCCTGAAGCCCTGCTTACCCGCATGCGAACCGTCTCGCAGCCGGTCATCTCCCCCGACGGCAACGAGGTCGTCTATGTCGTCTCCCACGTCGATAGGGGCACGATGAAGAGCGTCAGTCATCTGTGGCTGATGGATCTCGCCACCGGCACCACCCGGCAGCTCACCCACAGCGGCACCGTCAACATCGTCCCGGCATGGTCGTCCGACGGCGGGCGGATCGCCTTCATCTCCGACCGTGTCGGCGAGGAGCGCCACGCCATTTGCGTGATGGAGTGCGACGGTGGCGAGGCCGCCGAGGTGGAGACCTTTGCCACCAAGCCGGTCTCCGTCACCTGGCATCCGGACGGCACTGCCCTGGCTGTAGTCACCCAGAGCGGCAAGGTCGACCCCGACCAGCCGCGTGTCATCACCCGCATCGATTACAAGCAGGACAACCGCGGTCTCATCAACAACGAGCGCAACCAGGTCGTGCTCGTGTGGCCGGAGCGCGGCGAGATCCGACAGATCACCGACAGCACATGGGACCACGCCGAGCCGCAGTGGTCGCCCGACGGCCGCCGTATCGCTGTGAAGCAGAGTCGCCTGAACGGCATGGCAAGCCGGCTGCTCATCCTCGACGAGGAGGGCATCGAAATCGCCCGCATCGGCACCGACGAAGGAACGGTCGGCACGTGGGCGTGGTCGCCGGACGGTGGCACGCTCGTGCTCGACGGTACCGAGGTGCCAAGCCCGCAGACCGACTACTACCGCTACGACGTCGCCAGCGGCGAGCTGACGAAGATCACTGACGATGCGCCGTTCAGTGCCTTCACCGGTTTCCCGACCATCAGTGGTCCCGACCAGCCCGTCTGGAAGGATGACCGCACGGTGCTCATCCACGGACTTCGCAGCGGTGCCAGCGGTATCTGGCAGCTCGACGTCCAGACTGGGGAGACCGAGCGCCGGGTCTCGTGGGACGCGACCCATGGCGGCTTCAGTGCCGACAGGAGCGCCGAGCGCATCGTGCAGACCGTCAGTTCGCTGGAAACCAACGGCGAGCTGGTGCTGATCGACATGATCTCCGAGGAGACGACACGTCTCACCCACCTCAACGACGCCCTCTTCGAGGATCTGCCGCTCGCGCACCACGAGAAAGTCACGATCGCACGCGACGGCTGGGACATCGACGCCTGGGTGCTCAAGCCGGCAGGCTTCGACCCGAGCCGGCGCTACCCGGTGATCCTCGACGTTCATGGCGGTCCGCACGGCAACTACGGCTTCAGCTTCAACCTCGGCGCGCAGCTGATGGCCGCCGCCGGCTACGTGGTGGTCGCCGCCAACCCTCGCGGCTCCGGCACCTACGGTCGCGTCTTTGCCGAGGCGGTGCGCGGCGATTGGGGCGGCGAGGACTGGAAGGACCTGCAGACGGTGCTCGACACCGTGCTGGAGAACGACTGGGCCGACCGCAATCGCACCGGCATCTACGGCTACTCCTATGGCGGATTCATGACCAGCTGGGCAATCGGCCAAACCGACCGCTTCAAGGCCGCGGTCTGCGGCGCACCGGTCTTCAACCTGACGTCGTTCTACGGCACCAGCGACATCGGTCACGTCTTCGGGCCGGTGCAGTGGGGCGGCGAGCCGGCGGAGATCGAGCAGTTCATGGTCGAGCGCTCACCATCGACCTGGGTTCACCGGTCGACTACGCCGACGCTGATTATCCACGGCGAGCAGGACCACCGCTGCCCGATTGGCCAGGGTGAGGAGATGTTCATCGCGCTGAAGAAGGCCGGCTGCGAGGTCGAGTTCGTGCGCTACCCGGGCGGCTCACACCTGATGCTGCGCGGTGGCCCGCTCCATCACCGCATCGATTACTACGAGCGCGTCATCGGCTGGTTCGACCGCCACCTGAGCGCGTAATCACCTGCTCATTCATGGACGATCGCGCGATACCTGTCCCAGCCAATGCACAAACCCGTAACCCATACGGACCGACTCCATGTCCGCCCCATTCGCAGGAGCCGGCCTCCCACAGGGAGGCCGGCCCTCC
>DASYWL010000197.1:0-4409 GCA_035936055.1 Thermomicrobiales bacterium | reverse complement strand
GAGTGAGGGCGTTGAAAACCGTGGTCTTCCCCGAGGATGGCAGCCCGATGATAACGAGTTTGGTTGCCACGCTTGCTGTTGTCCTTTGTAGAAATAGTCATGCAGAGCGGCGGGTGGGACTGTGAGAGTCCCGCCCGCCGGGATCGTCTTATTCGCCAAGGGGATCGATGAAAATTCGGGCAGAGGTGTCGCCGACCTTGACCTCCATCACCTCGCCGTCGAGAGGCTCCGCCCGCTCAATCGAGCCGGCGAGGACCTCACGCGCGATGAAGTCGTCGTTCGCACGGATGGCCTCAGCGGCCTTGCCTTCCGCAGCGTAGCGAAGGGCGATCTTTTGCTCGATGCGAAGGTCCATCCGCTTGCGCGCATCCTGGACACCTCGAACGAAGTCGCGCGCCAGGCCCTCCCGGATGAGCTCTTCGGTCAGCTCGGTATCGAGCGCGACGGTCGCGCCCTCGCCCTGTGCGGCGGCGTAGCCCTCGCGCTTGCGGAGGTTGAGCAGGATCTCATCCGGCTGCAGCACGACCTCCTCGCCGTCGATCTCCCCGAGCGAGACACCGTTGCCCGCATCCACGGTCTCTACGACCTCCGCCGGGTCGAGCGCGCCAAGCGCTTTGCGGATGCCGCCGAGCTTCTTGCCATACTTCGGCCCGAGCACAGGGAGATTCGGCTTGATCTCCCAGGCGACCACCTCAGAGAGCTCTCCGAGTGCCTGAACGTCCTTGACGTTCAGCTCGTCGAGGATCTGGTCCTTCAGGCGAACCACGGCCTCGGCGTCACGAGGGTCTTGTGTATGCACCAGCACAGCCGGCAGGGGTTGCCGGACCTTCAGGTTGGCCTCGGCTCGTGCGGCACGGCCTAGCCGGACGACCCGTAGCACCGCGGTCATGTCGCGGGAGAGACTTTCGTCAATCAACGCGTCGTTCGGCTCCGGAAAGCTGGTGAGATGGACCGACTTCGGCGCATCCGGCTGCACCGTCCCGACAAGGTTCTGGTAGATCTCCTCCGCGATGAACGGCACGAACGGCGCGAGGATGCGGATCACCGTGCTGAGTGCCTCGTGAAGGGTCGCGTAGGCAGCGACCTTGTCGGCATCGCTCTCCGGCTTCCAGAAGCGTCGGCGGTTGCGCCGGATGTACCAGTTGGAGAGTTCCTCGACGACGAAGTGCTCGATCTCACGAGCGGCCGAGGTGGGGTCGTACGCCTCGATGCGCTCCCGCACGTAGCGTGCGAGTTGGTTGACACGGGAGAGGATCCAGCGATCGAGCAGGGTCCGATCCTCAGGGGCTGGCTGCTGGTCAGGCGTCCAGCCGTCGAGCCGGGCGTAGTTGACCAGGAAGGCGTAGGAGTTCCAGAGCGGCAGGATGAACCGGCGGCGAACCTCATCGGTGGTGCCGTAGCCGAAGTTGAGGTTGGTTTGCGGCACCACGGTCGCGAAGAGCCAGCGCATGACGTCGACGCCGATCTCCTCGGCGGCATCGTCGAACCAGATCGCATTGCCCTTGCTCTTGTGCATCTCCTCGCCCTTCTCGTCGCGCATGAGGGCGTAGGTGTAGATGTTCCGGGTCGGCTTTTCGTCAGTGACGATGGTGCTCTCGGTCAGCAGGGCATAGAACCAGTTGCGGAACTGCCCCGGGAAGCTCTCGGAGATGAGATCTGCCGGATACCATTTCCGCCAGTACTCCCGGTCGTGCCGGTAGTCGAGCGTCGAAAGCGCGACGATCCCGGCGTCCAGCCATGGATTGCCGACGTCCGGGATACGGGAGGCAGTGCCCCCACACGCGGAGCACTCGATCTTGACGTGGTCAATGTACGGGCGATGTGGCGTGTTCCCCTCGAACTCCTCCCAGCCCTCGACGGCGCGCTCCTTGAGCTCCACCTCCGAGCCGATCACGTCGAAGTCGCCGCAGTCATCGCAGACCCAGATGGGCAGCGCCAGACCCCAGTATCGCTTCTTGGAGATCATCCAGTCGTCCATGTTGGTGAGCCAGTCAAGCTCGCGCTCCATACCGAACGACGGATACCAGTTGATTTCGCGGGTCACCTCCTTGAGGCGCTCCCGGACGCCGTCGATGCTGATAAACCACTCGTCGACGAGCCGGAAGACAAGGTCCGTGCCGCAGCGCCAGCAAACCGGGTAGCGGTGCGTATACTGCTCCGATCGGTAGAGCAGTCCCTTCTCCTTCAGGTTCGCCTCGATCTTCTTCCCGACCTCGTGGACGTGCTCATCGCTCAGCCAGTCGAAGCCGTCGACGTAGTGGCCGAACTCGTTGATCGGCGCGATGACGTCGAGGCCCTCGACCTTGGAGAGCGCGTAATCTTCCTTGCCGGCCCCCGGCGCGGTATGCACGAGACCCGTACCCTCGGCTGGGCTGACCTCGTCCCACGCGATGACCCGGTGAACGGTTCCTTCTTGCGCCGGCAACTCGTCGAAGGGCCCGGTGTAGGTCTTGCCGACCAGCTCCGAGCCCTGAAGCTCACGCACGACCTCGAGGTCGCCCTTGAGCGCCGTCTTCGCCGCATCCTTCGCCACGTAGTACCGATTGCCATCGCGCTCGACCAGTTGATACGTGAGATCCGGGTTGACGGAGACGGCGACGTTGGCGGCGAGGGTCCAGGGGGTTGTGGTCCAGATCAGCAGGGAGGCATCCTCGTCCTGTAGCGGGAAGGCAACGAACAGCGCGAGGTGTGTTCGCTCCTGATAGCCCTCGGTGACGATCTCGTGCTCGGAGAGCCCTGTGCCGCAGCGCGGGCACCACGGCATCACATCGTAGCCCTTGTATATCCAGCCGCGCTCGTGGCAGGTCTTGAGCATGTGCCAGATGGTGTAATTGTTCTCATCCGACATCGTGTAGTAGGAGTTGTCCCAGTCCATCCACTGTCCGAGCCGAACGGACTGCTCCGTCTGACGAGCGGAATACTTCCAGACGCGCTCCTTGCAGCGCTCGACGAAGTTCGCGATGCCGAAGTCCTCGATCTCGCGCTTGTTCTTGATGCCGAGCTCTTTCTCGACCTCGACCCAGAGCCCCTGGCAATCGAATCCGTTCTGGAACCGCTGCTCCTTGCCAAGCATCGTGTGGTAGCGCTGGAAAAGGTCTTTGTAGGTGCGTCCCCAGGCATGGTGAACGCCCATCGGGTTGTTCGCGGTGATCGGACCGTCGATGAACGAGAACCGCTCCTCCGACCCGTCGTTCTTGTGGAGATACTCCTCGACAACGCGCCGCTCCTTCCACCACCGCAGGATGTCGCGCTCGAGTCTGGGAAAGTCGACGGTGGTGGAGACCTCGGAAAATGCCTGCCTGCTCTCAGTTGCCACGGTTGTCACCTCGTCTGTCCGATGTTGCTCACGAAAAAACCGCCCTCAAACATGAGGACGGCCTGGACCGCGGTACCACCTCGCTTGCCCGGCGCTTACCGGGCCACTCCGGATGCCGAAAGCGGCATCACGCGCGATAACGGGCGCACCCGGACAGTCCTACTTGCGATGTGATGCGTTCAGGCGTCGGCTCGGGAGGGATCGAATCCGATCGGTGATTGTCCGGCTCCCATCCTCCCGGACTTGCTGCGAACCCCATGTCGAAAACGCTGTCTCCGTCACAGCCCCATATCGTGGCAAGTTTACCATAGGGGCGCGCGTTTCTCGCCGAATCTGCGTCTTCGGGCATACTGCCATCCCTTCGCTCGGCGATACAGTGAGGACAAGCCGATCAGCCAGCTCAAACCGAGTAGGTATGAAGCAGTGACATCGGTGAACCAGTGGTGTCCAAGGTAGACGCGGCTCGGGCCGACGAGCGCCAGCATGCCTCCGAGCAGGCCGACCACCACACGGCGAATCGCTGCGGGATGGACCCAAGTGTAGGCGAGGTAGGTGAAGAACCCGTAGACCCCGAGGTAGTTGAGGACGTGGCCGCTCGGAAAGCTGGTGCCGCCGATGCGTGCGACCGCGACGCGGATACCGGAGAAATCGGTGGTGGGACGACTGCGCCGCATAATGCGCTTGAAGAAGAACGAAATTCCGCTCGAGCCCCACGCCATGAGCTGGAACGCCGCCTCGAGCCGGAAGCCGAAGGCAAAGAGCATCGCCGAGAGGGCAGGCGGGATGACGCGGCTCTGCGGCGGGAATCCCGGCCAAGAGACGACGTGCATCAGCCGATTGAAGATCGGGTGGGTACGCCGCTGCAGGCGAAGGGTGATTGCCGCATCGGCCGCTGTACTCTGGTTGCGGCGAACGATCGTGAAGACGATCGAGAAGAGTCCGAGGAGGAGCGCTACAATCAGGATGCCGTTTCTCCCGCGCACGAGGGAGAGCTGTTGCTGCCGGTAGTCTTCGCGAAGCAGCGTTCGCAATCCAGATGCTCGTTCCACGGTTCCCCCGGAGATTGGAGAGATCCTCGTTGTCTCGATATCAC
>DASYWL010000196.1:0-2410 GCA_035936055.1 Thermomicrobiales bacterium | reverse complement strand
CACGTTCGCGCCCGGGCGCTGGAGTCGCTCTCCGTCATCAGTGACGACGAGTCGATGCGCGAGGCGATCGATCGTTTCTACACGGAGGACGAGACCGGCTTTCGTGCCACGGCGATCTTCGCGATGGGCTGCAGCGCGGACCGATCGTTCCTGCCGATGGTGCTCAATGAGACCGCCAGCGACGACCCGGAGATTCGGTTCGAGGCCGCGCGCGCGGCAGGGCGGCTCGGCGACACGGAGGCGCTGCCCATCCTTGCCGACCTCGCCGACGACGAGGACGCGGAGGTGCGCCACGCGGCGATCAACGCGCTCGGCGAGATTGGCGGCACCGCGGCGATCCGCTATCTGCGCCGTATCGCTGAGGATGCACCGGAGGCCGATTATGAGCTGATCGAGGACGCGATCGAGGAGGCGACGGTGGTTATCGATCCACTCCTGGTCGACGAGGGCACCGCCTGACCGTAGAGACCGGTGCCGGCAGGGCGGTCAACTTCTCCAAGGGGGCACACCATAGCGGCTACAGTGACAACGGCCACCAGCAGTCCGGCCGCACAGTGGGACAGGTTGCTGCGCAAGTACGGCGGCCACCTGCTCCAGTCCTGGGCCTGGGGCGACCTCAAGCATCGTCACGGCTGGGTGCCGGAGCGTGGGCTCGTCCAGGACGGCAACGGCGTCGCCATGGCGCAGGTGCTCTTTCGGCACAAGGGGCCGGTCAGCATCGGGTATGTTCCGCGCGGGCCGCTCCTCGACGGTGACGCTGAGGCGCTGTGGCCAGGGTTGATGAAGGTGATCGACGAGATGGCGCGCCGTCACCGGGCCATCAGCGTGATCTTCGAGCCAGATCGGCCGTTGCCGCTCTCCGGCACGTTGTTCGACTATGGACTCGTGAAGGGACCGGAGCACTTCCAGCCAGTGCGCACGGTGAAGGTGCCGCTGCTCGATGACGAGGCCCTGCTGAAGCAGATGCATCAGAAGACGCGCTACAGCGTGCGCCTCGCGGCTCGCCGGGGTGTCGAGTTCCACACGCTCCCCCACTCACAAGAGCACATCGCGCGGTTTTACGAGCTTATGCAGGACACCTCCCAGCGGAATGAGTTCGGGGTCCACGCGCTGGACTACTACGCCGATTTCCTCGAGCTGTTCGGCGATGATGCGGTGCTGATGGGCGCGTGGTCGGATGAAGGCAATCTCGCCGCGATGCTGATCGCTGGCATGTTCGGCAATGAGGCGATCTACATGTACGGCGGCTCTTCCACGAAGCACCGGGCACATGGCGCGGCCTTCGCACTGCAGTATGAGGCCATGAAGTGGGCACGCGAGCGCGGCGCGAAAACCTATGATCTGTGGGGGATCCCGGCCGAGAATCCGGACAGTCTGGCGGACAGCGACCGTGACCGCATAGCCGGTACGAAGGGCGGGGACTGGCGAGGGCTCTATCGCTTCAAGGTCGGGTTCGGCGGCGAGATCGTCGCATACCCGCCGACGATGGAGCGCCGATACTTGATGCTGCTGCCAGCGTTGGCTCGTCGCTTCCGCGCCCTGGGGCAGGGGTAAGCGCGACATGCGAAGCAGCATGCTGGGCTCGCTCGCCGTCGCGGTGCCGCGCGCGCGTCTGATCGGCGACGCCGGCACGGTGGTCAGTGATATCGTTTACCACTCCAGGCGGGTGACTCCGGGGGCGCTGTTCGCGGCACTGCGCGGCAGCGACTTCGACGGGCATGACTTCGTCGCTGCGGCCGTCGAGCAGGGCGCTGCGGCGCTGCTTGTCGAGGAGGAGCAAGCGATCGATATGCCGCAGATCGTCGCCCAGGGATCGTCGCGGGCGGCACTGGCCCAGGTTGCATGCGAGTTCGAGGGCCATCCTTCTCGGGAGTTGACGGTAATCGGGGTCACCGGCACGGACGGCAAGACGACGACGACTGCCATGCTGCGGACGATCCTCGTTGCCGCCGGTTACCAGATAGGCACCATCGGCACGGTGGGAATCGAGATCGGCGACGGCACCCGGCATGACTTGGGGCATCAGACGACGCCCGAGTCGAATCTGGTACAGCGCTTTCTGCGCGAGATGGCAGAGGCCGGCACGACCCATGCCGTGATCGAGGCGACGTCCCATGGGCTCGCGACCCACCGGCTCGACGGGGTGCGATTCCGGGCAGGTGGACTGACCAACATCACCCGCGAGCATCTCGAGTTCCACAAGACCATTGAGAACTACCGGCGCGCGAAGGCGATACTCCTGGGGCGTGTCGCGGAGGAGCGAGGCGTAGTTGTCATCAACAACGACGATGACGGTGCTCGGTCCGTTGAGAGCCATGCCAAGCGTGCGCGCATTGTTTTGTACAGTGGGTCTGGTGAGGCAGCCGATCTCAGAGCGACGGCAATCCGAGCTGAACGTACAGGACTGTCC
>DASYWL010000195.1:0-14783 GCA_035936055.1 Thermomicrobiales bacterium | reverse complement strand
GGTACAATCCTCCACAGATCAAGTCTATTCGTTACCTCACCTCTGGAGCGACTCACATGGAGCAGCAGCTTCCCCTCGACACGCTTGCCATCCGGAAGATCATCCCGCACCGGTATCCCTTCCTGCTGGTTGACCGGGTTGAGGAGCTCGAACCGGGCGAGCGCGCAGTTGGCTACAAGAATGTCTCCGCCAACGAGGAGTTCTTTCAAGGCCACTTCCCGGACTATCCCGTCATGCCCGGCGTGCTGATCGTCGAGGCGATCGCGCAGGTTGGCGCAGTGGCCCTGCTCTCGCTGGGCGAGTACGAGGGCCAGATCGCTTTCTTCGCCGGAATCGACAAGGTTCGGTTCAAGCGCCAGGTCAAGCCGGGCGACACGCTGAAGCTCGAGGTGCAGCTCAAGCAGGTGCGACGGGGGATCGGATCCGGTGAGGGGGTCGCGACCGTTGACGGCGAGGTCGCCTGCAAGGGCGAGTTCATGTTCGCGCTCGCTGCGGACCCCAACCGTTCTTGACGCGGTGCACGGTCTTCCCGGGACCCTGTGCGACAATTGACCTGTCTGGGCGAAGACGAGACCGCTCCATTGTGGGTTACGAGGAGGTCGTAGTTGGCAGCATCCGGAAGGGTCCTCGGGATCGTCCTGATCGGTGCTGGCATCGTGCTCGGCATCGCGATCACCGCCTGGATCATGTTCGGCGTAAGCGAAGGTAACCTGCGCGGTTCCGGCGCGGCGCTCGGTTTGTCCCTCCTGCTCGGTATCATCGTGCTCCCGCTCCTCGGCGCAGGCATCTTTCTGTTCATTCGCGGCAATGCCGAGGCCCGGGAGCTCAGGGAGATCAACAAGCAGCGAAAGCTGCTCGACATGGTCAAGACGCGCGGCCAGCTCAGCATCGATGACGTCGTGCTGGAAATGAACAGCACCCGGGACAACGTTCAGGATCATCTCCACGCGCTTGTGGGCCGTGGCCTCTTCAGCGGCTACGTCGACTGGAATCGCGGCATGCTCTACTCCGTCGACGCTCGGGAGCTCTCGCAGCGCTCAACCTGCCCGAACTGTGGCGGGCAGCTGGAGCTGGCAGGCAAGGGACTCATCAAGTGCCCCTATTGCGGGGCGGAGATCTTTCTCTAGCGGACTCGAGGAGGAACGACGACCATGGCCGAGCGCATTGCCTCGCGCGTCGAGAACCTGCTGAACCGGGTTCCGGGCTACACCGGCTATCGGCAGAAGGAATCGATGCGCGACGACGACAGGCGGCTGCGTGAGCAGATCGCTCGGGAGCTGCAGCAATCGATTTCCGACCTGACGAGGATTGGCAGCAAGCTCGCCGCCAGTCGCCAGCTGGATCGAATCTCTGCGGCGGAGGACACTGTCTCCCGCCTTCGCCATCTCGAGAGCCGGGTGAGGACTGCGTCCTACGGCTACGGGGGCATCTTTTCGGATCGCGACGTCAACGAGCACGCGCTCGCCCAGATTCGCCAGTTCGACGTGGCGTTTCAGGAGCGCGTCGCGGGGTTGACGGAGTCGGTCTCGGCGGTCGCCAGCGCCGACTCGTTCGACCCGTCGGCACTCGAAGGAATTCGGCGGGAGATCGACACCCTGAACACGCTCTTCGATATGCGGACCGACGTGATCGAGACGGCGTCCCCGTCAGATGACCCGGACGTGCTCGCGCTGCTCGAAGAGCCGCGGGCACTCTCCGCGCACGAGAGGCAGCTGCTTGGCATCCGTAGCGGCGGCACGGGCGCGATTCTGGGCGACAACTACCAGTTCACCTCGCATATCGCGCTCACTTCGCCTGCAGGTGAGCCAGTGGCAACGCTAGTGCAGCTCGACAGAGGGCCCGAATGGTTGGCAATCACCGACGACGGTCGGGAGGTGCGAGCCTGGCGCGTGACCGAGCAGGAGGTGGTTACGCCGGGCGCCTCCGGGCAGCCAGCATCAGCGAGCATCTCAGGTCCCCAGGGCAGCACCTCTGGCGTTCCGGCGACGTATCGGTTGTCGGTGGTCGGCGCCGGCCAGGACGCACGCGCGGAGGTCAAACTGCGCGCGGCTGGCAGCGATCGTGCGTATTCAGGCACGAATGTCCCCCTGCTGGATCTTCAGATATTCAGTCAGGGCGGATGACGCGCACAGAAAGGATTGTTCACCATGGCGATTCTCGATCGGATTTCCCGGCTCGTTCGAGCGAATGTCAACGACCTGATCGATCAGGCTGAAGACCCGGAGAAGATGATCGATCAGATTCTCCGTGACATGCAGTCGAGCATCACGACGGCGCGTGCCCAGGTCGCGGCAATGATCGCCCAGGAGAAGGAGCTCGAGGCCGAGGTCAACGAGTCCGAGGAGCTCGTCCGCGAGTGGGAGGCGAAGGCCCGGCGTGCCGTGGAGGCGGGCAAGGACGATCTCGCCCGCGAGGCACTCCGTCGGAAGCATGACGCCCAGGAGAACCTTCAGCTCTACCACGAGCAGCACACCACGCAGGAGCACACGGTCGAGAAGCTCAAGTCGCAGCTTCAGAAGCTGGAGAGCAAGTACCAGGTGACGCTCAGCCAGCGTGACAGCCTGATCGCTCGGCAGCGACGCGCCAGGGCGCAGCAGCAGGTGGCAGAGAGGGTGGCGACCTCCTTCTCGCCACTTGACGCTTCCTCGGAGCTGGAGCGCATGGAGCGCAAGATTCGGAGCAACGAGGCGCGTGCGGCGGCCACGGCGGAGCTTGAGGACACCTCCTTGGACGCCCAGTTCCGCGAGCTCGACTACGACGTCGAAATCGAGAGGGAGCTTGAGGCGCTCAAGTCGGGCTCGTCCCAGAGCGCCGGCGCCCTCGGCGAGGGCCAGGGCACGAACTCGTAGCGCAGCGGCGTCCGGCGGGACCAGCAGTGTTCCGCCGGACCGTGTCTCGGTCCTCGGTGGAGAGGAGCAGCCATGGCGATCATCGACCTCATCGAACACCCGAATGAAGCCAGCAACGAGTTGGTCTATCGCGTGCCGGAGGGCGGCTCCGGCGAGTTCCGGCTGGGGTCTCAGCTGGTGGTGCGCGAGAGCCAGCGCGCGGTGTTCTTTCGCGACGGCAAGGCGCTCGACGTCTTCCGTCCGGGCCGACATACGATTTCGACGAACAACGTCCCACTGCTGGCCGGGCTCATCGGATTGCCCTTCGGCGGCGACAGCCCCTTCCGCGCCGAGGTCTACTTCGTCTCGGTACGGGAGTTCACGGACATGAAGTGGGGCTCGCAGCAGCCGCTCGTCTATCGCGACAGCGAGCTCGGCATGGTTCGGCTGCGCGCCTACGGGACCTACAGCATGAAGGTCGCCGATCCCCAGCTCTTCGTCAACGAGGTGGTAGGCACCCGAGGGTCGTACCGCACCGCCGCGATTGAGGACTACCTTCGCAGCGTCATCCTCAACGAATTCAACGACATGCTCGGTGACGTCCACACGTCGATTCTCGACATTCAGCGCATGACCCGGGAGATCGCAGATGCGTCACGTGCGGCGCTGGCCGATGACTTCACCCGGCTCGGCCTCGATCTCGTCTCCTTCCAGATCAGCGCCATTACTCCTCCCGAAGAGGTGCAGCAGCGCATCGATGAGCGTTCGAGCATGGGTGCCATCGGAGACATGGGGGCGTACACGCAGTACAAGACGGCGCAGGCGATCGGCGATGCTGCCCGCAACGAGGGCGGTAGTGGTGACGCAACATCCACCGGCGTCGGGCTGGGCGCTGGTCTTGGCATCGGTCAGGCGATGGCCGGCGCAATCGGCAGCTCCTACCAGCAGAGCCAACAGAGGCAGCAGCAAGGACAGCAGCTCGAGACCCGACAGTGCCCCAACTGCAACTCCACCATCCCCGCGAGCGCCAAGTTCTGCCCGGAATGCGGCGTCAACCTCGCCGCGAAGGTCTGTCCGGAGTGCGGCACATCCAACAGCCCTGGAGCACAGTTCTGCACCAATTGCGGCACCAAGCTTTGACAGCTTTGCCCATCGCCCCTTCGTAGTCTTATGTTGCATATCCCGGACCGTTAGTCCGGGATTTTGGTAAAATTAGGCATTACGCCCGCCAGGGCGTCCCCTAATGTCTCGACATTATCAGGAGCTCAACGCGTGGACATTGGAAACGTACGTACTGCGAGCATCGAGTCCGAGATGCGGCAGTCCTACCTCGATTACGCGATGAGCGTGATCGTGCAGCGGGCACTGCCGGACGCTCGGGATGGCCTCAAGCCGGTCCACCGCCGCGTGCTCTACGCCATGCACCAGATGGGCCTCCGCTCCAACACGCGGCACCGCAAGAGCGCCGGTATCGTCGGCGAGGTCATCAAGAACTTCCACCCGCACAGTGATACCGCCGCCTACGATACGCTCGTTCGCATGGCGCAGGGTTTCTCCCTGCGGTACCCGCTTGTCGACGGTCAGGGCAATTTCGGCTCGGTCGATGGCGACAGCGCCGCCGCGATGCGCTACACCGAAGCGCGAATGACGGCGATCGCCGAGGAGATGCTCGGCGATATCAACAAGCGCACCGTCGACGAGTACCCCAACTATGATGCGACGATGATGCAGCCATCGGTGCTGCCCTCCCGCATCCCGAACTTGCTGATCAACGGCAGTGCCGGCATCGCGGTCGGCATGGCGACCAACATTCCACCGCACAACCTCCACGAGGTCGCAGACGCCGTCAGTCACCTCATCGACAACCCTGACGCCACAGTTGAGGAGTTGATCGAGATCGTTCCCGGTCCGGACTTCCCGACGGGCGGAACGATCCTCGGGCGAGAGGGCATCCATGCGGCGTACGCCACCGGTCGCGGGCGGGTGGTGATTCGGGCCAAGGCCTTCATCGAGGACATGGAACGCGGAAACCGCAGCCAAATCGTCGTCACCGAGTTGCCATACCAGGTGAACAAGGCCGCGCTGCTTGAGCGGATCGCCGAAATGGTCCGCGACGGCAAGCTCGACGGGATCTCGAACCTGCGCGATGAGTCCGACCGCTCCGGTATGCGGATGGTCATCGAGCTCAAGCGGGACGCACAGCCGAAGAAGGTGCTCAACAACCTCTTCAAGCACACTGCACTGCAGCAGACCTTCGGCGTCAACATGCTGGCGCTCGTCGACCGCGGCATGCAGCCGCGCGTCATGACCCTGAAGCGGGCGCTGCAGGAGTTCGTCGGTCATCGCCAGGAGGTCATCACCCGTCGGACCGAGTTCGAGCTGGAGCGTGCCCGGCACCGCGCCCACATCCTCGAGGGCCTCAAGATCGCCCTCGACGGTATCGAAGAGGTTATCAACACTATCAGGCGCTCGCGCACCACCGATACGGCGCGCTCCAACCTGATGAAGAACTTCAAGCTCAGCCGGGTCCAAGCCGACGCCATCCTCGACATGCGCCTCGCGCGCCTGGCCGCCCTCGAGCGCCAGAAGATCGAGAATGAGTACAAGGAGGTCATGGCCGAGATTTCGCGGCTGGAGGAGCTGCTGGCCAACCCGGGACTCATCCTCGGGTTGATCAAGGACGACATGGAGGACCTCAAGGAAAAGTACGGCGACGAGCGGCGGACCCGCATCCAAAACGTGAGCGGCGAGCTGAGCGACGACGACCTGATCGCCGAGGTCGACGTGCTGGTGACCATTACCAACCGCGGCTACGTCAAGCGCATCAACGGCGACAGCTACCGCACCCAGCGGCGCGGTGGCCGTGGCATTACCGGCCTGACGATGCGCGACCAGGACGGCATCCAGCACATCCTGAGCGCCAACACGCACGACTCATTGCTTGTCTTCACGAACCGGGGGCGCGTTTACCAGATCAAGGTGCATGAGCTCCCCGATGCCGGGCGGACGGCGAAGGGGCTGCCGATCGTGAACGTCATCAACCTGCAGCCGGACGAGAAGGTCGCGACCCTCCTCAAGGTGCGCCACCACGATCCCGGTAACTACCTCTTCTTCGCGACTCGGAAGGGGCGCGTGAAGCGGACCACGCTCGACCAGTTCTCAAGCATTCGGTCCGACGGCAAGGCGGCGATCGGGCTCGATGACAGCGACGAGCTCGTGTGGGTTCGGATCACGGACGGCAATTCAGACGTAATCATGGTCACCCAGAAGGGCCAGTCGATCCGGTTCCACGAGTCGGACGCCCGGCCAATGGGTCGGACGGCTGCCGGCGTGATCGGCATTCGTCTCGACGGGAACGACTCCGTGATCGCCTTCGACGTCATCGATCCTCAGACTGATGAGGATCTGCTTGTCGTCAGTGCCGAGGGCATGGGCAAGCGCACCAGCATCGACCAGTACCGCGTCCAGACCCGCGGTGGCAAGGGCATTCAGGCGATGCGTCTCACCGAGCGGACCGGGGACATCGTCGCGGCCGGCATGGTGGCCGAGGACGACGCCGTGATGCTGATGAGCACTGGCGGCATCGCAATCCGGTTCGCGGCGGGGCAAATCTCGAAGATCGGGCGGACCACGCAGGGCGTCAGGCTGATGCGCCTTGGTGGTGAGCAGGTCGCCTCAATGACGATCATGGAGCCACGCGATCCGACCAGCGAGGCGCAGATCGGCGATCTCGAGGAATCCGCCCCGGGTGCCGACGGTGCCGAACCCGACGCGACGGTCTAGCAGGATTCACAGTGGCGAACGCACGTGCGGCCCGGCGGAAACTTCTCTCCACCGGGCCGCATCGTGATGCGCTACCAGAGTGAGACGAGTTGCCAGCCAAGGACTCGCCAGGTGTGAACCAACGTTGTGAGGCGACTGGACGACATTCACGGTCATGGCTTGCAGTCGAGGGAGGAAGCGCTGGCAGTCGGTTCACCACATGAATCTTGAGGGGCTACGCAACTCTTCGGAGCCAACGGCCGCGGAACATCTCAACCCGCTGCATCCAGCTGCTCATTGCCGGGAGCAAGACCGTCAGGGCGATCGCGGCCAGGATGACGAACCCGAAGAGCGCCATACCGATCGGCGTCGCGCCGGTCGGAAAAATTCGGTCCTGGCGGATCAAACTCACGAACAGCACCTCCACGGCAACCGCAAGCGGCCCGACAAACATCGTGTAGATCGGCGGCATCAGCGACGAAATGAGCGTCAGGAGAGCCGTCAGCGCGAAGATTGTGCCAGCTGCGGCCAGTGCGACATCCAACTGGGCGAATTCACTGGCGCTCGTCATCAGCGGCACGAGCATCGCTGCTGGCATGAAGAGCATCGGTGACGACTCGGGATCCTGACGTGATGCCCAGGCCGCAACGAGAGCAATGCTCACCATCGTAAAGATCACCGCGATCGTCGACGCGACCGCCACGAACATCGTCCCATGCTCGCTCGTCAGGTAGGGCACGTGGACAGCGCTTTGCCTGATGACGAGCGTGGGAAGGAGCAGGAGCATCGTAGCAAGGTTCACGCCCACCGCTGCCGGCCATCCCTGTCCGATCCTGGACCGGTCCATTGCGCCCAGGATCAGACTGGGAACGACCAGAGGGATCACGAACAGGGCCGTGAACACACCCATGATTGCCGTGACCGCGGCCGCTCCGGCGATTGACGCAGCGGCCACCACGTTGGGTGCCGCCAGCGTCGCAAGTTGTCGCCAATGGGGCAGAACCAGCGGTTGTGCGCCGGGTGTCGCTCGCCGCGGGGCGGCAACTCCCCTCTCTTCTGCGATGCGGGTACGGGTGACACGATCCTCGGCGGCGGCAGGGCTCGCGGACGGCAGGTATCGGGTTACCCGGTCTTCGCGCTGTCGGCGGCGGGGCTGCCGACGGGGTCGCCGAACTGGCTCAGGCGAAACGCGAGGATCCTCCGTCGGGCGGGGCGACATGCGAGGCATTCTCCTCCAATAGTCGAGGCCGGGAAGGCTGGAACTGTGATATTGGGACCTGCTCCCGAACCCGATTTCGGAACCGCGTGATCTCGCGGTTCCCGGTCACCTCCAGCATGGTAAATGTACGTACCAAGCCAGCGCCAATTGTCGCCACCACACGCGAGTCACTCCCGACCGCGAGGAGTTCTCCCCAAGCCGAACGTAGAGCTCGACTATCTGCCCGGCCGGCATGGAGGTTCTGCGGGCCTGACGCAGCCCAGAGGTGTTGATCTCGAACAATGTCTCGCGCGCAATCAGCGTTCGGAGGAGCGGTTGGGGGAGTCCGGGTAGCGTAATGGATCACTCGTGATCGCCAACTCAGGCGCATACCGCTGCGGCGGGTAAATGTGGCTTGTAATGGTCACATCTGTGACGGCGATATCGATCGCGGCTTTGCATGATGCCTCGGCGGGTGGGTAGCAATCGACGGAGTGCGCCGAGTGGACGTGACCGTCGAACATCCCTCGAGCACCTCCGCGGTGTGCGATGATACCCGATGGACAGTCTCGTACTCCGCCGAGTATGCCTGACGCCTGATTCCGAGAAAAGTGGCGAACCAGGAGCGAGAATGCCGGAGATCAGCATTGACTATGACGCGTTGCGCGAGGACCTCTGGGACCTTGCGCGCATCGGCTTCTGGATTGCCGTCTGGCTGATCGGTGGCTGGTGGCTGGGGTCGCTAGCTCGCGCATGGGTGCGCTCGACGCTGTCTCGCCGCTCGATGGGTTGGAACGGTACCGTACTGCTCAGCCGTCTGGCATCGATAGCGATCCGTATCATCGCCGTGCTGCTCGTGCTCAACACGCTCGGTGTGTCCGGCACCGGCCTCCTGGCCGTTGTCAGTGCCTTCACCGTCGCGATTGGCCTTTCGCTCCAGGACGTGCTGAAGAACTTTTTCGCCGGCATCTACCTCCTTCTCGAGCGACCATTTCGATCTGGCGATCGGATCGTCGTGAAAGATGTCTCTGGCGAGGTGCAGGGCATCGATATCCGCACTACGCTCGTCAAGAATAGGGACAACGAACTCGTACTCATCCCCAACGCGACGATCTTCACCGAGATCCTGCGAAACGACTCATTCTACGGCGTGCGGCGGATGGAGTTCACGATCAAATCGGAGACCCGCACCGTGCACGAAATCGAGGAGCGCATGCACGGTGCGCTGGGATCGGTCGATGGGGTCAAACGCCCCCTCCCGGCACCGCGTATCGTTTCCAAGGCGGGCGAGACTCTCACCATGACCACCTCGCTTGTGGTTGAGAACACCGACGAGGCGGAGAACGCGGCCTCCCAAGCGTTGATCGATGCCCTGCCGGGTGACACGATCGAGGTGAACCTGACGTGACGGCGGCACGACGCATCGGCATCCTCGGCGGTACTTTCGACCCGGTACACATCGCCCACTTGCACATCGCTGTATGCGCGAAGCACGAGCTGGGACTCGACGAGGTGCGTTTTGTCCCGGCGGGGTCGCCTCCGCATAAGCCGGGACAGCCAGTCACGTCGGGCAGCCATCGGCTCCGAATGCTGGAGATCGCGACCGTCGGCTTCGACGTGTTCGTCCCGGACCCGATTGACCTCGCCGACGAAGTCCCCTCGTATACCAGCGATTTGCTCGCTCGCATTCGCAAGGCGCACCCGGATGACCAGCTCTGGTTCATCATGGGCGGGGATTCGCTGACCGATTTTCCTCGGTGGCACCAGCCCCGGCGGATTCTCTCGCTCGCGCGGCTCGCCGTCGTCGAGCGGCCCGGCTGGGACGCGGCCGAGGCCCTGGGAAGCAGTCCCTTGCCAGAGCTCGCCGGGCGGGTTGACCGGTTTCCGAGCGTGCCGATCGACCTCTCGGCCACGTTGATCCGCGCGCGCGTCGCGGCCGGACAGCCTGTGGATTGGCTCGTGCCCGCCGAGGTGCTCGCCTACATCCACATCCATGGTCTTTATGCCCTAGGGCACGGAACGGATTGATCGGTGCTCTATACTTTTCCGGGTTTCACTGGCCCGGGCGGCCACTCCATCATGTCCCGCCCCTGACCGTCCATCATCGCCGGAGACCACCGTGCAGTTACGTCTGTGGCACAGACTCGTTCTTGTAGTGCTAATCACGCTTGTTGCCGGCTGGATCGCTCTACCGGGCGACTCCTGGGACTTCGCTGACTACCGCGACAATCACCCCGTACGCCTCGGGCTCGATCTGCAGGGTGGCCTGCAGGTGACTCTTGAGGCGCGCCCGCCGGAAGGCGTCGACGTCAACGAGCGGACGCTCGAAGCGACCCGCAACACCCTTGAGCGACGCGTCAATGCGCTTGGCGTTAGCGAGCCACTCGTCCAGACGCGCGGCAGTGACCAGATCGTCGTCGAGCTGCCAGGGATCGATGATCCGGACACTGCGATCGAGGTGCTGCAGGATACTGCGCTGCTCGAAATTGTCGACTCCCGCGGTCAGTACCTGCCGCCTGGCACGCTCGTGAACACGTCGCTCGGCAGCGCCGATGAAGTGCCACTCGCCACGCCGGTCGCAGGCCAGGAACCGCCGCCGGCAGATGACACCGTCTATGAGACGATCATCAGCGGCTCCGACCTCACGGACGCCTATGTCACCACTACCCAGACGGGCCAAGTTGCCGTGGCCTTCGAGCTGACCAGTGATGCCGGCCGCGACTTCCACCAGTACACCAGCACCCACCTTGGCCAGCCCATGTCGATCGTCGTCGACAAGACCGTCATCTCGTCCCCGGTGATCAACGCGCCGATTTCTACCTCGGGCGTTATCGAGGGCGTCGGTGCACAGGAGGCAGAGACCCTCGCGCTCCAGCTGCGATCCGGCGCGCTGTCGGTACCGATGGATGTCGTGTCGAGCCGCACCATCGGACCCTCGCTCGGGCAGACGTCGATCGAAAAGAGCCTTGTCGCAGGTGCCCTCGGGCTCGCGACTGTCGGTCTCTTCATGATTCTCTTCTACCGCCTCCCCGGTGTTGTATCGGTCGTCGCGCTGTTGATCTACACCGCGCTCGTCTTCGCGCTCTTCCGGATCATCCCGGTGACCCTGACACTTGCCGGCATCGCCGGGTTCATCCTTTCAATCGGCATGGCGGTGGACGCCAATGTGCTCATCTTCGCCCGTCTCAAAGAGGAGCTACTCGTGGGGAGGCGGCTCGATCGCGCCGTGCAGGCCGGGTTCGAGCACGCTTGGCCATCGATCCGTGACTCCAACGTCTCTACGATGATTACCTGCGTCATCCTCTACTGGTTCGGGCAGTTCACTGGTGCGACGATTATCACCGGCTTTGCGCTGACACTCTTCGTCGGCGTGGCGGTCAGCATGTTCACGGCAATGTTCGTCAGCCGCACGCTCCTGCAGGCGGTGCTGGAGAGCGGATGGTTCACCAGCAACTGGTGGCTGGGCATCGATCCCGACCAGCAGCGCATCGCTGCGGCCGAGGCGGGAGGCCGCGCATGAGAGACCTCGCCCGCCGCCGCAATCTCTGGTACCTGATCTCAGCTATCTTGCTGCTGCCAGGCATCATCTCGCTGATTTTCAATGGCCTGGAGCTTGGCATCGACTTCACCGGCGGCTCAGTGTGGGAAATCCGGTACACCGAGGAGGTGAACACATCCGAGATCCGGGAGGTCCTAGTCGCGGAGGGCCGCACCGAGGCGCAGGTGCAGCAAGTGGGCGATCCTGACGAGAATCGCTACCAAATCAGACTGCGGGAACTGGCGGAGTCGTCGCCGGAAAAGGAGCGGCTCACCGAGGCCCTCGAGACGCTCGCGCCCCTCGATCCCGAGGCGGAGGCGCTGGAGACGATCGGCGCCTCGGTCGGTACCTCGATCCGAAACCGCTCGCTGCTTGCGGTCGGGGCGGCGTCGGTCGGCGTGCTGCTCTACATCGCCTGGGCGTTTCGAAACACCGGTAATCCGCTCCTGTATGGCACCGCCGCGATCGTGGCGATGCTGCACGATGCGTTGTTTGTGCTCGGCGTGTTCTCCATCCTGGGCGTCGTCGCCGATGTGGAGATCGACGCGCTCTTCGTCACTGCGCTCCTGACAGTCATTGGATTCTCGGTCCACGACACCATCGTTGTCTTCGACCGAATGCGCGAGAACCGTCTCATGGATGACGATGCCTCGATGGAGGAGATCGTGAACCGGTCACTTGTCCAGACGCTGGTGCGGTCGCTGAACACGTCGATCACCGTAATCTTCACCTTGGCGGCGCTGCTGGTGTTCGGCGGCGAGTCGACCAGAAATTTCGTGCTGGCGCTGCTGATCGGCATGATCGCCGGCACCTACTCGTCGATCTTCAATGCGGCGCAGCTGCTCGTCTCGTGGAACAACGGCGAGATCCAGCAGCTCTTCCGCCGCGTCGCGCGGCGTCCCGATCCGGGAGCAGAGCCGGTGGAGGCTTGATGGCCTGATGAGTGCATCAGACGCAATTTCAGGAAACGGCAAGCGCATCGGCGCGATCGGCGGGGGCTTTGCTGGTCTCACCGCCGCGTATCGCCTTGCGAGGGCAGGGCATCAGGTCACGCTCTGGGAGCGCAATCAGTACGGCGGCCAAGCCGGGACGTTTCCGGTCGGTGACACCGAACTGGAGATCTTCTACCACCACCTCTTCCGGAGTGACCGGGCGATACAGGATCTGGCCGAGGAGCTGGGCATCGGTGACAAACTCGTCTGGCACCCCTCCAACGTCGGATACTTCACCGATGGAATGATCTATCCGCTCAACGGCGCACTTGATGTGCTGAGGCTGGGTTCAATCCCCTTCATAGACCGGATTCGACTCGGCGCGGTCACGTTCTATCTCCAGCGGAAGAAAGACTGGAAGCCCTACGAGAAGGTGACCGCGCACGAGTGGCTGCAGCGGGCACTCGGCAAGCGCGCCTACGACAAGACCCTCGGTGCCCAGCTCCGCGCCAAGTTCGGCACGGCCTACGACCGGGTAGCGATGGTCTGGTTCTGGGGCAAGATCTGGCTGCGGACCACTTCTCGCTCCAATCCCCTTGAGCAGGAGATGCTGGGCTACTTCGAGGGCAGCTTCCGCACGATGGTCGATGCCTTGGTGCGCGGCTGTGAGGAGGCTGGAGTCGACATGCGCCTCGGTGCGGCAATCACCGATCTTGGGCAATCGACGGCCACGAACACATGGATTGTGGCCACTGCCGACCGTCGCGAGCAGGAGACGTTCGACGCGCTGATCGCGACCGTGCCGTCGCCGGTATTCCAGAAGATGGTGCCAGGTCTGCCGGCGGAGTACGTAGCGAAGCTCAACACGCTCCACTACGAGGCAGCGGTGGTTGCGATCCTCGAGCTCGACCGCCCGCTCACTGACATCTACTGGCTCAACATCGCCGACGACGACATGCCCTTCACAGGGATCATCGAGCACACCAACTTCATTGATCCGAAGGCCTACGGCGGCCGGCGGTTTGTCTATCTGAGCAAGTACCTGGAGCCGGACCATCCCTACTTCCGCATGCCGGACGAAGACCTGATCCGCGAATACGTCCCCTACCTCACGCGCGTGAACCCCGACTTCTCGGAAGAATGGATCCAGAACACGTGGGTCTTCCGTGAGCGATCCGCGCAGCCGATCGTGCCGCTCAACTACTCCGAGAAGATCCCGCCGCATCGCACGCCGCTGCGTGGGCTTTACCTGGCGAACACGACGCAAATCTATCCCGAGGACCGCGGTACCAACTACAGTGTCCGCCTCGGTAACGACATCGCCAAGCTGGTCGACAGCGATCTGCGTTCGAACGGCTGATTCGTCTCACGCCAGGCGCCACTTCGCCATACGTCCGTCCATCACGTGCTCAATCTCTCCCAGCGATTCGAGGTGCGTCAGGTACGCCCCGATGGTCGGCCGCAGCAGGTAGTACGACACGTGCCGAGTCATCGGGACATCCATGCGCTCGAAAAGCCTCCGGGCGAGCGGCTCCAGCGCCAGAGGTTCGGTCAGCGATCTCCGGATGACGTCGAGCGTTTCGTCGGCGACCGCCCGATTGAGCTCCACCAATTCACCGATGCTGCGCTCCACGACTCCGTGTCCCGGTACGACTGCCGTGGCGGCAACCTGCAGCGCCAGGTCCAAGGAGGCGAGATGCCCGGTCAGGTCGAAGAGATACGGGATGCGGTACTTGTCGATTGCCGACTGCGGGAAGACAACGTCCGCGCAGAAGAAGACGCCGTCAACGAGGTAGCCGACCTGTCCTGGCGAGTGGCCTGGGAGACTCACCACCTCGATCGGTACGCCACCGACCTCGAGCGGCCCCGCATCGACATGCGCGTCCACTTGGACGGGCGCCGCGAACACGAAGCGCTGACGCAGCACCTCGGGAGGGGCGGCACCGCCGAAGAGAAAAATCGGTTGCAACTCTGGGTGCTCCAGCACAGCCGCCTCGAAGCGCGAGGCGTACACGGCCGCCTCGGTCCGCTTCACCACGAACGCGTGCCCTCCGAAGTGATCCGCGTGCCCGTGCGTGCTCAGGATCGCCTCAACGTCTGCCGACAGCTCCTCGCGGACGTGCCGCAGCATCTTTCGTGCGTTGCCTTCGTTGGCACCCGTATCGACCAGAATCGCGGTGCCGCTTTCGGTTCGAATCACCCCGATGTTGACGCCACCCGTCATCACACCCACCCGATCCGTCAGCTGCTCGTACATCGCGCCTCCCCTCCTCAGGCTTTCCATGCTGCGCCGTATACTATCCGAGCAACCTAGCACAGCATCGAGCTGATGCGAGGAAGTAGGAGGAGTCGGTCCGTGCGGCACATCGTCGAGGTGGGACAGTTCGAGCGCCCGTGGGTGGAGCAGCTTTTCGCCCGAGCAGACGAGATGCGGTCGGTGCGCGCGTCTGATGACCTCCTTGCTGACCGTGTGCTGGCGACGCTCTTCTACGAGCCCTCGACCCGTACCCGCCTCAGCTTCGAGA
>DASYWL010000194.1:0-1679 GCA_035936055.1 Thermomicrobiales bacterium | reverse complement strand
GCGTAGAGCTTTATGAAGCGAGCAACATGAGCGATCCGCTTGCCGGCTTTCACGGCGAGACCAAGGTCATCAACTCTGATCCCGACCCCGTCATCGCGACGAAGTACGCACTACCCGAGCCACCGATCCTGGTCAAGGTCTTCGTGCCGCGCCGCTCCGCTACCGGCGGCCGTTATGTACTCGCCGTGGAGCGCTCATCATGTTCTGGGATAGAAGACACCTGTGCCCTGAGGCCCGCTTACGAGATTCCTTCCGGCGCACCCACCGACAAGCCGCTCAACGAAGCCGACACGGCGTGGTTTTCGCTGCACCCTGATGTGCTCACCAGTGGGGGGACACAGCGGATGGGGTTCGATGTCATCACGAACGACCCCGGCACCTTTCGGATGGAGCTGCTTGATAAGACCGGGACAGTACTTGACGACGCGCTCCGATTGGACGGTGCCGCGCCACTGCACATGGATGTCGATCGGCACCGAGGCGGCGAGCCTTTGTTACTGACCGTGAAGCGGTGGGGACCGGTGAATGGCAAGTTTCCGTCATTCGCGGTCCGCTGGACGACCAACCTCAAGCGCTTGTACGGCACGATGTCGTACAATCTCGCGCTCGGGGCAAACGACGAGGTGGGCCCTGACTGGTCGGGGGATGACGAGATCACGATCACCGGCCTGTGGGACTTCCGGCACGAGGTGAAGATTGACCGTTATCAAGACGTCGACACGAACGACCAGCTCCCTGTTCCGGAGTTTGGTACGGTCACGTACGCCGACGCGTTCAGCGTCAAGCTGACAGAATCGAGTCCCGGAGAGGCGGCCGGCCTGTCGGCACAAAAGACGATCCCAGATCTCGGTCCGCTCGAGCCACACACGCAAAACCTTGGTGAGCTGATTACGCTGACAGCGCCCTTTGGCGATGGTTTATACACCTTTAAGTACCGCATTACGCACGAAGATCCCTACAAGCAGTCGACCGCTATGTCGCAGGCGTCGGTCGCACGCGTGCGCGCGGCGCAGTCCCCAGCGTCTGCGACGCCCAGCCCGATCGCGCCCGTGGCGCAGAATCTAGGCGCGACACAGATTGCGTTCTCGACGATGAAGAGGCCGAGCGGGTCAGGAGCCCTTGCCTCGGGTTCATTTGATCTAGGGCGGATGTCGGGATCACCGGTTGCGGAGGAGCTCGCGATGGTCGCGACGCCCTTGGACGATGCCGGGCCCGCGTTGTCGCCGAACGGCAACGACGTCGTCTTCGCAGCCCGAGGGCGCGGAGCGTCGCGGCTGCTGATCAGCTCTGTGACCGGGGCTGGGCGGACTCGCGCCCTTACCCGAGGCGACGCAGTCGATGGCAGCCCGGCATGGTCGCCTGATGGTCGCGCGATCGTTTTTCGCCGAGAGGATGCGCGTGGATACGGCGACTTGTTCGTGGTCAAGTCAACCGGTGGTCGCGCCCGCAGGATCACTAGGACGGCAGCCGACGAGAGCAGCCCATCTCGGGCGCCCAACGGCCACAGCATTGTGTTTGCGCGCTTGGGCCAACGACGGCGGACGTCGACGCTCCACATATTCGATTTTCGCACCCGTAGTACGCGGCCTCTGCTCGCAGGGCGAAGCTCGAAGAGCCAGCCCGACTGGTCTCCAGACGGAAAGACGATCGCGTTCACGATTGGCGATGCTGGCGGCGAG
>DASYWL010000193.1:0-16774 GCA_035936055.1 Thermomicrobiales bacterium | reverse complement strand
CGATGCTCCAGATCGCCATGATGGGCAATCTTCCCTACACCGCCCTGCGCGACGGTGTTTTCGCCCACCCGACGCTCGCCGAGTCCCTCAACAACGTCTTCGCGAATCTGCAGGACCCCGAGTAATCGCGGATCACGGCCTCCGTTCCTGCACGCGAACAACGGCAACTTGAATTCGGTGTTCCAACCGGGAAACCATCGCCGCCGGGGATGCAGAAACCACGGCAGCGATGGTGGTCACACCGCTACCTGCCAGCACCGCCGTTGATCGACGCACGTCTACTCGCCGCGCGCTTCGACCGACTCAGCTTCCGCAGCGTCAGCAGGCTCCGTGACCCGTGTCTGGCTCTGTTCCCGCAGGAACTGCTGCACGTAGAACTTGCCAAGCCCACCCTTTCCGGTCGAGCCACTCCCCTTCCAGCCGCAGAAGGACTGGCAGCCGGGCCACGCGCCGGTGGTCGAGCCGCCGCTGCGGTTCGCGTAGTTCACACCCGCGATGATCGATTCGAAGAACGTGTCGATCTCGCCCTCGTCCTCGCTGAAGATGCCCGCGGTGAGGCCGTACTCCGTGTCGTTAGACTCCTCGAGTGCCTGCTCCAGCGAGTCGACTGGTGCAATCGCGATGAACGGCAGGAAGAGTTCCCGCTTGAACAGCTCATGGTCGAGCGGCAGCCCGTCGACGATCGTCGGCTCCACGTAGGTGCCCTTGGCGTAGCCGTCGTCCCTTAGCACCTCACCGCCATAGCGAACGGTGCCACCGTCCTTCTTCGTCAGGTCGACGGCATCCTTGAAGCGCTGCACGGCCTTGTCGTCGATCACCGGCCCGACGAACGTCTCCCGGTTCAGGCCGTCGCCGACCACGAGCTCCTTCGTCTTCGCGACGAGCTTGTCCATGAACTCGTCGTAGACCTCGCGTGCGACGTAGGCGCGGGAGCAGGCCGAGCACTTCTGGCCGGAGAAGCCGAACGCTGAGCGCATCACGCCCGTCGCCGCCTTGTTGAGATCCGCGTTCTTCGTGACGATCGTCGGGTTCTTGCCACCCATCTCGGTGATGATCGGCTTTGGGTAGTCGGTCGCGAACCGCTTGTAGAGATCGAAGCCGACCTCCTTGGAGCCGGTGAACACCACGCCGTCGACGTCCGGGTGCGTCGCGAGCGTGTCACCCACTTCGGCGCCGCCACCGGTGATGAAGTTCACCACGCCATTCGGAATGCCGGCATCGATGTACGCGCGGGCGATCTGATAGCCCGACATCGGTGTCGCGCTCGCCGGCTTGAAGACAATCGTGTTGCCCGCGACCAGTGCGGCGGATGACATGCCGGCACAGAGCGCATGCGGGAAGTTGAAGGGACCGACCACTGCCCACACGCCGAAGGGCTTGAGGACCGAGACGTTCTGCTCACGCGGGTCGATGGTGCCCATCGGCACGACAAAGCCGTCGTTGTCCTCCACCTGCTGGGCATACTCGCTGAGCAGGTCCGCCCCCTCCTCGATCTCGCCGATCGCCTCGGTGCGCGACTTGCCCGTCTCGTAGATCAGCCACGCCGATAGGAGATACTTCCGCTCCCGGATGATATCGGCCGCCCTGCGGATCAGTTCGACCCGCTCCTGCCATGGTCGGCCGGACCACGCGGGGAACGCCGCCTTCGCCGCCGCGACCGCCCCATCGACATCCTCGCGCGTGCCCCTCTGGAACTTGCCGATCAGCGTTTCGCGGTTGGCCGGTGCATGGACCTCGAAGGCTTCGCGGTCGGTGATCTCCTCACCGGCGATGATCATCGGATAGGTCCGGCCGAGCTGGCCGCGAGCCTCCTCGATGGCATCGTCGAAGTGCGAGTGCATCGCCTCGATCTGCTCGGGCGTAGCGGTGTAGGTAATTTTCTGGTCGGTTGCCGCCATCTCGTAACTCCTTCAGGCCTGCTCGTCATCGAAGGCTGGAGTATAGGCACCCGTGATCTGGGTGATCTCGATCCGGTTCATGAACGGATCCCGGATGAAGAAGCGAGGTCGGTTGTCGATCGGCACCGTTTCCGCAATCTCGATGCCCTTCGCGGCGAGGTCCTCCCGCCAGGCATCGATGTCGTCCACCTCCATGCAGAAGTGTTGCCCGACCGCCGGCATGCCATCCTCCGTGAAGACGTGGAGCTCATCGCCGTCGTCGCCTAGGCGAAACCACGCGAAGTCTTCGGTGCCCAACGCCTGCGGCGGGACCTTCTCCTCGAGACCGAGCTGATCCCCGTAGAAGGCGCGTGCCTTGGCGAGACCGCCCGGCGGCATCGGAACGCTGACATGTTGAAGCCTTTTGACTGACGCCATGATATCGGTCGTCCTTTCACTACCCCTTGAATGCGCGCAGCGCGCCAAGGGCATCCTCGACCAGCCGCTTCTTCGGAATCCTCGCGAAAAGCCCGAGGATCTCGTCCTGAACATCCTTCTTCGGCCTGCCGCTCACCGTCAGGTACCGACGCACCGCCTCCGACAGCAGCTCCGGATACTCGGTGAGGAGCCACGGCCGCTCATTGGCGAACTCCGTCACGTTCCGGATTTTGTAGAGATCCTTCAACACGAAGCTCTCCTCCAGCAGCTCGCGGTACCGCGAGAGCCCGACCCGGGAGAAATCCTCCATCTCGGTCGCGTGCGCGATCGCCTGCCCGGCGAGCTTGCCGGACATCATCGCCAGATTCACGCCCTCGCGATTGAGCGGGTTGACCAGCCCGGCGGCATCGCCGACCAGCAGCACCCCGTCGCCGTAGAGCGTCGGCAACCGCTTGTAGCCGCCCTCCGGGATCAGGTGCGCAGCGTACTCCTCCAGCTCAGCACCCCCGATCAGCGGCTGGATCGCCGGGTGCTTCTTGAACCGGTCGAGCATGTCGTTGACGTTGCGGCCGCTGCTGATGAGGTCGGAGAGCAGCGAGCCGGTGCCGATCGAGAGCGAGTCCTTGTTGGTGTAGATGAAGCCGTAGCCGAGCATGCCCCAGGTGCTCTCGCCGAAGATCTCCAGCGCGGTGCCCTTGCCCTCCGGCAGGTTGAAGCGTTCCTCAATCACGGTGGCATCGAGACGCAGCGTCTCCTTGGCGACCAGGGCCTGCTCATCCGGCTGCCACTCGCGGTGGAGCCCGGCCTTCTGCCCCAGCAGCGAGTTCGCTCCATCTGCCAGCACGACCGCGTTGGCGAAGAGCTCACCCTCCTCGTCCCCTGTCGTCACGCCGACCACCGCGCCGTCCTCCCAGAGCAGGTCGGTGACCGCGAACTCCGGGTAGATCTCGACGCCCTCCTCCTCGGCCTTCTGGGCGTACCACTGATCGAAGTCACCGCGGAACGCGGTGTAGGCGTTGTACGGCGGCTCCGCGAGCCGCATCGACTTGTATGACGCCGTCATCGCGGCGTCCGAGGAAAGCAGCACGTAGCGCTGCTCGATGATCGGTCGCTCCAGCGGCGCGTTCTCCTCGAAGCCGCGGATCATCGCCTCGGTCGGCTCACGGTAGAGAATGCCGCCCCAGGCATTCTTGGCGCCGGGATACTGGCCGCGCTCCAGCACGACCGGGGAGAGCCCGGCCGCCACGAGCTCTCGGGCGGCGGTGATGCCGGCCGGCCCGGCGCCGACCACGATCGCGTCTAGCCGCTCTTCCGCCATGTGCTGGGTGCTCCTCACCTGTCTGCCTGCAAATATGGCCGCTACGCGCTGAATGGGTGGAGACGTGGCCCGCCCCCTGCGGCTCACGGGCCGCCCCGAGGTCGGCGCTACGGAGATTCGACGCCGGGAGGTCGCGTAGCAGCCGGCCGGGTCGCCACAGGACCGACGCTGCACGCTGTCCCCGAGCCCTACGATTGCGCGGCCTTGAGCTCCTCAATAACGGCTGGAACGACCTCGAAGAGATCACCGACGATGCCGAAGGAGGCGACCTTGAAGATCGGCGCCTCCGGGTCCCGGTTGATCGCCACGATGTAATCGGCGTTCTGCACCCCCATGAGGTGCTGGGCCGCGCCGCTGATCCCTACTGCAACGTACAGCTTGGGTGAGACCTGAGCGCCGGTCTGCCCGATCTGATCCGAGTGTGGGCGCCAGCCAGCGTCCGAAAGCGGGCGAGTCGCCGCCACCGCCGCGTCGAGCTGACCAGCGAGCTCCTCAACGAGCGAGAATTTCTCTGCCTCGCCGAGTCCTCGCCCGCCGGCGACGATGCGCTCGGCTCCAGCGAGGGCCCGCTGGCCGGCCGCCTCCGCTTCCGGCGCTTCGGCTGTCAACGTAAAGGCCGCGTCATCCAGTGTGAAATCGAGCGCGCGAACGGTCGCCGAGCCACCGCTCTCCTCTGAGCGGGCGAAGGACCCGGGGCGAACCGCGATCACCGCGGGTCCGCCGCCCTCGAACGCAACCGCCGTCTGCACACGATCCTCGAACATCAGTCTCGTCGCCACCACCTTGCCGTCGGCGATCTCAACACCGACGGCGTCCGAGGCGTGGCCGGTCTTCAGGCGCGCGGCAACACGCGGCAGATAGTCACGTCCCGCAGTCGTCGCGGGCGCCATCACGATCGCAGGACCAACCTCCTCGACGATCCTGGCAACTGCCGCGGACCATGCCGGACCGTTGTAGGCGTCCATCCGGTCGTCCGTGACCGTGACGACCTCGTCAACACCGGCAACACCGGCTGCCGCCTGTGCGACACGATCAATGCCGGCTCCGACGACACCCACCGTCACGTTGCCGCCGAGGCTGTCGGACAGCGACCGAGCCGCCGTGATCAACTCCAGCGTGGCCGGCGTCAGATTGCCATCGCGCTGCTCGGCGACGACGAGAACTCCTGATCCCTGAGTCATCAACAGTATCCTTCGTGCTATCCGGTCCCCGGTGATCGATCGTGTCCTAAACCGTCTGCACCGGTCGGCACTAGGCTGTACACGAGTAGACCCATTCGACTTGGGCCTGCGGCCGCCCCTACGAGGCGACCAGCTTGTTCTCCTTCATCCAGGCGACAAGCTGCTTCGCGGCGTCCTGCGCGGTCTCTCCCTCGACGATGATGCCCTCGGCCTCGCGCTGCGGTGCCTTCGGCTCGCTCCAGCTCAGGCGAGTCGTACCGCTCCTGCCGGCAGCAGTCACCTTGTCGACCGTCTTGCGCTTGGCGACCATCATGCCCTTGAGCGAGGGATTGATTGGGTCCTCGGTGATCGAACCGGATGCCAGCAGCACGGGCATCGGCGCGGTTACCCGCTGGTAGCCCTCCTCGGTGTCGCGCTGCACCGTGATCGTGTCACCCTCAGCGCCGACCGCCATCACGCTGGAAACGTGCGGCATGCCGAGGAGCTCCGCCAGCTGCGGGCCCACCTGCCCGGTCCCGATATCGTCCGACTGCTGACCGCAAAGCACAACCGATGGCTCGAGGGGCTTCAGCGCCTCGGCGAAGATGTTCACCATATCGAGCGAATCGCGCTGGTCCTGGTCGTCGAGCTCAATGTGCACGCCTCGGTCAGCACCCATCGCTAGGGCACGGGTGAGCGCGTCCTTGGCATTCGCCGGTCCGGCGGTGACTGCCACCACCTCGGCGCCGAGGGCATCCTTCAGGTTCAGCGCATGCTGCACGGCGTAGGCATCGTAGGAATTCACCGCCTTGCCTGACGTGCGCACGGCCCCGGTCGCCGTATCGACCCTAACGGCGTTCAAGTCCGGAACCTGCTTCACAAGCACCACGATGGTCATGCACTCTCCTCCAGACTGGATTGGGCGAAGGCCGGCTTGCGCTTCTCCAAGAACGCCGCCATGCCTTCCTTCTGCTCGTCGCCGTCGAACTGGTCGGCAAAGGTGCGGACCTCCTCAGCGAGCGCGCTGACCGCGGTTGCACTCCACGGCAGGGTCATGAGTCGCTTGGAGGCACGAACCGCCTGCGGCCCGGCCTCGACGATCGCTTGCGCGAGCTCCCGCACCCTGTCCATCAGCGCGTCAGCCGGGTGAACGGCGTTGACCAGCCCGATGCGGAGCGCCTCCTGCGCCTCGATCCGCTTGCCGGTGTAGATCATCTCGGCCGCATAGCCCGTCCCGACGACGCGGGCCAGCCGCTGGGACCCGCCCCACCCCGGTGGGATGCCGAGCTGGACCTCCGGTTGCGCGAAGACAGCGTTTTCCGAGCAGTGGCGGATGTCGCAGGCCAGTGCCAGCTCGCAGCCGCCGCCGAGCGCGAAGCCATTGACCGCCGCGATCACCGGTTGGGGCAGCCGCTCGATCCGGTTCGCGACGGCGTGCCCCAGCCTCCCGAAAGCAAGGGCCTCATCCCGATCCTTGGTCGCCATCTCCTTGATGTTCGCCCCTACGATGAAGGCGCGATCACCCGCGCCGGTAAAGATCACCGCGCGGATCGCATCGTCGCTGCAAATCTCGTCAAACGCGCGCTCAAGCTCAACGAGCGAGTCGGAGTTAAGGGCGTTCAGGCGCTCCGGGTCGTTCACCGTCACCGTGGCGATTGCCCCAGAACGCTCGATATCGATACTCATGTCAGCGGTTGGCTCCTTCAACGGACGAGCGGTGCGTGCTCGCCACGGCCAGGTAGCGGCCTGCGATGCCGTCCAGGTGCTTTTGGGCGGACTCGTCGAGTGCAGACCGTGGCCTGGTCGGCACACCCATCATCACTGCGCCGTCCTCGACCACCGTCCGCTCCGTCACCAGCGGCCACTACACAGTGGCTCCCCAGGTGTGAGTAGGACATCACGATCGACCCCATGCCGATCATCGAGCCATGCCCAATGGTGGTGCCGTGGATGATCGCGCTATGACCGAGGGTCACATCCTTGCCGATCACAATCGGGGCGTCCATGTTCACGTGGACGACGGTGTTGTCCTGCACGTTGCTGCGGTCGCCGATGGTGATCGGCGCGATATCACCGCGAACCGTGGCGTGATACCAGACACTCGCCTCCTCGCCGATCGAGACGTTGCCGATGACGACGGCGGTCGGCGCGATGAAGGCGCTCTCGGCGATCTCCGGCCAAGCGTCCTCGTAAGGAAGGATCACCGCACCCGGATAGCGCTCGCGATAGACATCAGCGGGGGATTGCTGCTCGGTGGCCATCGTGTCAGTCACCAACCCTGATGACAACCGCATCACCCTGCCCGCCACCCGAGCAGATGGCGGCCACACCGATGCCGCCGCCGCGCTCCTCGAGCTCCTGCACGAGCGTCAGCACGATGCGTGCGCCACTGGCACCAATCGGATGCCCCAGCGCGATCGCGCCACCGTTGACGTTCACCTTCTCCAAATCGAGTCCGAGGCGCCTGCTGGAGATGATCGTGACGCTGGCGAAGGCCTCGTTGATCTCGACGAGATCGACGTCGCCGGTGGTCAAACCGGCACGCTTGAGTGCCATCTCGATCGCCATCGCCGGCGTGTACGCAAGGTAGGGCGCATCCCATGCCGAAGCGGCGTGACCGAGCACCGTTGCCCGTGGAGTGATACCGCGCTCGCTCGCCCATGCCTCTGATGCAACCATGATCGAGGCCGCACCATCGTTGACGCCCGGCGCGTTGCCGGCAGTGACCGTGGAGTTGGGATCGAAGGCGGGCTTGAGCTTGCCGAGCGCCTCCGTAGAGGTGTCAGCACGCGGCGCCTCGTCGCGATCAACCGTCGTCACCTGCCCCCTGCGACCCGCGACCACAACCGGCACGATCTCCTTCGCCATTCGGCCCGACTCTATCGCGGCGATCGCCCGCTCATGGGAACGAAGCGCCCAGGCATCCTGTTCCTCGCGCCCCATGCGCTCCTCAGCCGCGACGTTGCCGCCGTGGACACCCATGTGGCAACCCGCGAGAGCACACATGAGCCCATCGGAGATCATCATGTCCTCGAAGACGCCGTCACCCATCCGATAGCCGAAGCGCCCTTGCCGCACCATGTACGGCGCATTGCTCATGCTCTCCATGCCGCCGGCGGCGATCACTCGGTAGTCCCCGACGCGGATCATGGTGTCCGCCAGGGTGATCGCTCGCATGCCGGAGCCGCAGACCCGGTTGATGGTCTCGGCCGTCACCTCGCGGTCGAGACCGACACCCATGGCGACCTGCCGAGCGGGGTTCTGACCGGCGCCACCCTGCAGCACCTGCCCGAAGATGACGTGCTCGATATCGGCCGGGTCGACACCTGCCCGTTCGATGTTGGCGGTCAGCGCCACCTTGCCAAGCTCGACAGCGGTCAGGGGCGCCAGTGCGCCACCCATCTTTCCGAATGGCGTCCGCGCGCCACCGATCACCACGCTTCGCTCGCCCATGCCAATGTGTTCCTTCCGTCCAGCCTCTCGAATGATTTCAGGCAACCGCGGTACCGACCATCAACCGGCTGTCCGTCCCGTCAGTCGTCGCTCGCCAGCGCCTGAACCTCGCGTTCGAAGCCCACCGCCGGTGGCTGCGGGCAGCGGAGGGGCCTGTCCTCCCGGTAGCCGAGCGCGTAGTCCGCCTGCAGCAGCTGGTGCACCTCGCGAGTGCCCTCGTAGATCACCGCACCGCGCGCGTTGCGCAGGTAACGCTCCACGGGATACTCGTTCGAGAACCCGTAGGAGCCATGAACCTGCACGGCGTCGTCCGCCGACTGGTATGCAACATCACAGGCATACCACTTCGCCAGCGAGGTCTCCTTCGTGTTCCGGATTCCCCGGTTCTTGAGCTCCGCGGCCTGCATCACCAAAAGGCGCGAGACCTGCTCGCCGGCGACCATCTTCGCAATCATCTGCTTGACGAGCTGGTGCTTGCCGATCTTCTCGCCGAAGGTCTCGCGCTCGTTAGCGTACCGCACACTGGCATCAAGGGCGGCACGGGTCAGGCCGACGGCGCCAGCCGCGACGGTGAACCTCCCCTGGTCAATGCAGCTCATGGCGATCTTGAAGCCCTCACCCTCCTCGCCGATGCGGTTCTCAGCGGGGATACGCACATTGTTGAAGGCCATCTCGCCCGTGCTGCCGGCCCGGACGCCGAGCTTGCCCTTGATGTCGGCAGTAGTGAGACCGTCCATGCCGCGCTCGACGACGAAGGCAGTCAGTCCCTTGTGCTTCAGGCTCCGATCGAAGCTGGCAAACACGAGGAAGTGATCGGCGACATTGGCGAGCGAGATCCACATCTTGGCGCCATTGAGAATGTAGGAGCCGCCGTCCCTAGTTACGGTCGACTCGATCGCGCCCGCGTCTGAACCGGCGTTCGGCTCGGTGAGCGCGAAGGTGGCGATCTTCTCACCCATCGCCTGTGGCTTGAGCCAGCGCTGCTTCTGCTCCTCGGTCGCCCACTGCCAGAGCGAGAGGCTGTTGAGGCCGACGTGGACGCTCATGATCACGCGCAGGAACGTGTCGACGTATTCGAGCTCCTCGCAGGCAAGTGCGAGGCTGACATAGTCGAGGCCGAGGCCACCGTACTCCTCCGAGATCGGCAGGCCGAGAATCCCTGCCTGGCCCATCTTGTCGAGGATCTCGCGGTGGAATTCGCCCTTGGCGTCCCACTCCTGAATGTGCGGCGCAATCTCGCGGGCGGCAAACTCCCGCACCATGTCACGAACCTGGATCTGCTCTTCCGTCAGTGAAAAATCCATCGTTCCTCAAACGCCTTTCTGCGTCATCAGGATCCATGTCACCTGTCCTGCTCAGGAAAGTATACGGCACCCTCCGGGACGATTCGGGCGGCAATTCGGGGCCCTCGCACGACCTCCCCGGTCCGCACGATGACCGGATCGCCGCCCTCCGACTGCATCACCAGCGCACCGTCCGACTCCAGCCGGACCATCGTGCCACGAACGGTTCCACCGGCTTCGCGGACCTCCACGGTGTGGTCACGCCAGACCATGGCGCTCTCCAGCTCCGCCCGGCCATCGTCGGCTAGGCAACCGCAGCGAATGTATCGGCTCCAGATGCCTCCCAACTCGGCGGCCAGTGCCTCGCGCACTCTGCCCGATGTCACACCGGGCAACCAGTCGCCCACCCACGCGCGCTCAGGCGGCGCGTTGCCATTCCTAACGATGTTGACACCGACTCCCGCGATCACCACCGGTTCCCCGCCTGCGTGGCGAGCCGTCAGCAGGATGCCGGCAGCCTTGCGGTCGCCGATCCATACGTCGTTGGGCCACTTGTAGCCGACGGGGATGGTTGACTTGAGGTGCTGAAGCGCTCGCAGCAGGGCCAGGGCGATCATTGGCGACAGCACGCCGGTGTCATGACCATCGGGCGGGCGCAGGATCCACGAGGAGAGCAGAGCGCTCCCGGGCGGCGCCAGCCATTGACGCCCCTGCCTTCCCCGGCCGGCGGTCTGGAAATCGGTCTCGACGAGGGTGCCATTCGGCGCGCCATGGACAGCCAGCGCGCCGGCTACATCCATGGTCGAGCCGATCTGCGGGTACCAGACGCGGAGGCGACCGAACGGGTTGGCGTCAGGTGCGCTCGTCATCCGCGTCGCTCTCGGTCGAGACGGCCACCTCCGGCAACTGCTCGGGTGTCTCCTCCTGATCCTGCCGCAGCCGCGTGATGCGCAGGCGGCGGATCCGGTGGCGCTCCACCTTGATGATCTCGACGCGCACGCCCTCCGCCTCGAAGGTATCGCCCTGGATCGGCAGGCGACCAAGGTGCTTGTGCACGAAGCCGCCGAGCGTGCCGAAGTCATCGTCCTCCTCGAAGCGGATATCGAGCGCGTCCTCGACATCCTCGATCGGCAGGCGACCGTCCGCCAGCAGTACATCATCCGCCACCTGCTCGAAGAGCGGCTGCTCGGAGTCGTACTCGTCCTGAATCTCGCCGACGATCTCTTCGAGGATGTCCTCGATCGTCACGAGCCCGGCGGTGCCACCGTACTCGTCGGCGACAATGGCGATGTGGATACGGGCCCGCTTCAGCTCGGCGAAGAGATCGCTCACCTTCTTCGACTCGGGCACGACGAACGCCGGGCGGATCAGATCCAGCAGCGGGATACGGCGAGTGGTGCCGATCACGAAGGGGAGCAGATCCTTGGCGTAGAGGACGCCGAGGATGCGATCGACCGATTCCTGATAGACAGGGATGCGCGAGTGACCGGCACGCGTGATGGTCTCGATCAGATCGTCCGCGGCGACCGAGCGCTCCACGGCCACGATGTCGAGGCGCGGAACCATGATGTCGCGCACGCTCATCGACTCGAGGCCGAGGATGCCCTCGATCATTTGCCGCTCGACATCGCCGACATCGTCCATGTAGGTCGAGCGAGACGGAGAGCGCACCTCACTGATCTCTTCCGTTTCCTGCTCGGCGGTGGCGCCCGGCAGGAGCCGTTTGACCTGCCGCACACCGGTATCAATGATCCAGATGATGGGCGCGAATACGATGGAGATCGTCCTGCCGAAGCCGATGATGCGATCGACGTGCGGCTCGAACTCCTTCTCACCTATCGCGCGGGGGACGATCTGCCCGACGAGCAAATAGATCACGATCGTGGCGACGATGGCCAGCCAGTCGATGTCAGGGACGAACGCCTGGTCGAAGACGTAGGTTAGGAGGCTCGCCATGATGATCGCGGCGAGGACCTGCGCAAGGTCCATTGCGGCACTGAGGCCGTGCCGGGGGTCGTTGATGTCACGTGCGCGTTGCCGCCCGCTGGTTTCCGGGACGTGGCCGAGCGCGGCCTGTACCCTCGACCTGCTGCTGCGATTGACGACCGTCTCCACGACAGCCGCCGTGGCGAGCAGCAGTAGCGCGATCAACGCGCCGAGAAGCGCGAGCCAACTACCAGATTCCACAATCATCCCTTCCTGATGCCTGGAGAGACTGGCCGGCTCGACAATCTACGAGAAGAGTGCACTGACGCTCAGCCCCTTGTGCGTGCGGGTGATGGCCTCCGCCAGCAGTGGCGCAACGGAGATGACCTTGGCCCGCCCGTCCACCGTCTCCGGCATGGGCACCGAGTCGGTGACGAAGAGTCGTTCGATGTCGGACGCGGCGATCCGATCGATCGCATCCGCCGCAAAGACGCCATGTGTCGCCGCCATATGAATTGCCACGGCGCCCCGCTCCTTGAGCATTTGCGCGGCCTCGATCAGCGTGCCGCCGGTGGAGATCATGTCGTCCACGATCACCGCAACCTTGCCATCGACATCGCCGACCATCTCGAGCGTCTCGGTCGCGTCCGGACTGGGATGCTGCTTCGAGATGATCGCGAGCGACCCCCGAACCCGCTGGCGGAAATCCTCCGCCCGGGCAACACCGCCGGCATCCGGACTGACCACCACGACCTCATCTCGGATCTCGTCGCGAAAGGCGCGTGCTAGCAACGGTGTGGCACGCAGGTGGTCAACCGGGATATCGAAGAAGCCCTCGATCGCCGGCGCGTGCAGGTCGACCGCGAGCACACGGTCGACACCGGCAACTGTCAGAAGATTGGCAACGAGCCTCGCCGAGATCGGCTCGCGACCGGAGGTCTTCTTCTCCTGCTTGGCGTAGCCGTAGTAGGGAATCACCGCGGTGATCCGCGCCGCGCTCGCGCGCTTGGCTGCGTCGACGATGAGCAGGAGCTCCATGATATGGTGATTCACCGGGTGGCAGGTCGGCTGCAGGATGAAGATGTCGGAACCACGCACGTTCTCATTGAGCTTGACCCTCGTCTCTCCGTTTTTCCAGGTATCAACGATGGCGCGGCCGAGCGGGAGCTCCAGCTCTCGACTCAGGGACGCTGCGAGGACAGGATGCGCATTACCGGTGAACAACTGCAGGCGTCCGTCCATGGCTACTCCTGTTCCTCCCGTGTCGCTCCAGCCGCGCGGGGAGCTTTCGGGCGCGCCGGCACGCCCATAACCAGGGTCCCATCGGGTACGTCGCTGGTCACCACCGAGCCAGCGCCGGTCATCGCACCCTCCCCGACCGTCACCGGCGCCACCAGCACGCTGTTGCTGCCAACGAACGCACGGTCGCCGATCACCGTCCGGTTCTTACGCTCGCCATCATAGTTGGCAGTGATGGTTCCGGCCCCGATGTTCGCGTTAACGCCGACCGACACATCCCCGAGATACGCGACGTGGCCGCACTTGGCGCCATCGGCCAGCTCCGCATTCTTCATCTCGGCGTAACTGCCGATATGCACCCGGGCACCGATGTGGCAGCCACCACGCAGGTGGGCATACGGACCGATATCGCTGGAGGCACCGATGATTGAGTCTCGAACAGTCGACTGGCGAATCACGACCGCATCCCCGATCTGTGCACTCTCCACCACCGCCGCCGGACCGATCTCACAGCGCTCGCCGACAACCGTGCCGCCACGGAGGATGCTGTGGGGATAGATGACGGTATCATGGCCAATCCGCACATCCTCGTCGATGAAGACCGTATCCGGACCGATGATCGTCACGCCCTCGCGCATCAGCCGCTCTCGGATGCGCTCGCGTGCGAGCGCATCCGCCTCGGCAAGCTGGACACGATCATTGACGCCGAGCGAAACCGATCGGTCAGCAATGTATGCGTCCACCGGCCAGTCTTCCCCGGGCACGGCCTGCCGTACGGCGACATCGACCAGGTCGGTCAGCAGGAACTCGCCGGTGAGCTCGTCGCGTGGCAGGCGTGCCAGCTCCTCCCGCGCCCACGCGGCGTCGAGCACCATCACCCCACTGTTGATCTCCGTCGGTCCCTCCCGGTTGGCCGGGACATCGTTCTTGAACTCGACGATTGCCTGGACTCGGTCATCGCCGTCGCGGTCGATACGGCCGTAGGTGGCAGCGTCCGGAACGATGCAGGTCAGCAGCGTGAGGTGACTGTTGGCCGACCTTGCGCGCTGGATGAGGGAGCGCACGATTTCGGAACTGAGCAACGGGCTGTCACCGAGCAGGGAGACCAGCCACCTCGCCTCCGGTGCCTGTGCGAGCGCTTGGCGGACGGAGTCGGCCGTGCCCTCGGGCGGGCCCTGCACGACGGTCTCGAAGGTCCCCGTGCCGCCGATACGCGTCCCGAGGTCGGCAAGGTTGTCGCTCACCATCACGAGGATCCGGGCGGCACCGGCATTGACCCCGGCACGGATTACGCGCTCTACGATCGGCACGCCAGCCACTGCCTGCAGGTGCTTGGGGGTAGAAGACCGCATGCGAGTGCCGTGGCCAGCGGCAAGCACAGCGACGACAACGTCCGAGGGTGAAGACTCGGGCGCCGGGTCGGGCACGTCCTGGGCGTGAGATGACATGAGCGGCATTATCCGGAGGAGTGCGCGAGATGCGTCGAACCTCGATCTGGCGCAGCGAGGGTGAAGTGCCGATATCATCGGCTGCTCGTGGGCATGACACAGGTCGGCTGGCGGACCAGGATTCGAACCTGGAATAAAGGCTCCAAAGGCCCTTGTGATACCATTTCACCATCCGCCATCAGGCAATCTCTAGTCTATCGGGTCTGCCGCGGTGCTGCCAATGAGGCGCTGCAGCGCCTGCTACCTGTTCGTATTACCCTAGATGGTGCAGGTTGCGGCGCTCGCGACCTCACTCTGCGCGCCGGTCGACCGGCACACGTGCTGGAGGCAGAGCTCAAAGTGGAACCGCGCCTCACGGTGGTCATTGTGCCGTTCCAGTTCCGGCAAGGGACGTTCTGCGTCGGGACCCTGGTATCCGGGGATGGCACCCACGTGCTCCCATCGCAGCAGCCCGCCACACGCGAGCCGCTGGACGCCGCCGCCGACCGCCTCATGCGCGATGTCACTGGTCACCCCCCTGCCTACATGGAACAGCTCTACACCGTGAGCATCGAGCAGCGTGACCCGTGGCGGATCATCGTCAGCTACTTGGTACTGGTGGCGCCCGACACCGACCGCCCGGGCGAGGAGCTGGTCTGGGTCGTCCCCGAGGACGTCGAGCTCCGCCGCGAGACCGACCGCATGCTGCTTGAGTACGCGCTGGTGCGCCTGCGAGCTAAGCTGGGCTACACCAATATCGCGTTCCACCTGCTGCCGCCAACCTTCACGCTTACCCAGCTGCAGCAGGTCTACGAACAGGTGCTCGGCCAGACGCTCGACAAGCGAAATTTTCGGCGCCGCATGAGCGCCTCGGGCATCCTGACGCGCACCGGGGTCCGCCAGCGGGAGGGCAGCCACCGACCGGCCGAGCTCTACCGCTTCACCTCGGACGCCGACCAGTCGACCTACCTGACGCCACTGTGGGCGCGCTCCGACGCAAACCCATCGTGATGGAGATGACCGTGATTCAAAAAATCGGCATCATTGCCGCCCAGAGCAAGGAGGAGGCGAACGCGCTCGCGCCGGAAATCGAAACCTGGCTCCGCGAGCGCGATATCGACCCCGTCGTGGAGCGGGAGCTCGACGCAAACGGGCACGACGACGTCGATGCGATTGTCGTACTCGGTGGTGACGGCCTGATGATGCGCGCCGCCAATGCCTATCCCGACACGCCGCTGCTCGGCATCAACTTCGGGCAGGTCGGCTTCCTCACGCTCGTCGAGCAGCAGCACTGGCGGGAGGCCCTGGAAGCACTGACGTCCGGCACGGTCGACGTCGAGGTGAGCTCGACCCTGCAGGCGACTCTCTACCGCGATGAGGAAGAGATCGACATGGGCTGGGCGATCAACGACGTGGTGATCCGCAGCGGCCACCGCATGGTCGAGGTCGAGCTCTACATCGATGGTGATTTCGTCAACCCCTATCCCGGCGACGGGATGATCGTCTCCACAGCCCGCGGCTCGACCGCTTACTGCATGGCTGCCGGCGGACCGATCCTGACGGCGGGCGTCAAGGGGTTCGCGCTGGTGCCGATCTCGTGCCACTCGCCCATCCGCACACCGATGGTAGCGTCGGAGGAAGCACTGATCGAGCTGCTGATCGGCAACGATCATGCCGCCTCACTGATTCTCGACGGCCGTCCCGGCACCGACCTGCGGATGGGCGACGTCATCAAGGTTGAGCGCGGCAAGCATACCTTCCAGCTCGCCAAGATTGGTACACTCAGCTTCTATGAGTCGGTACGTACAAAGTTCAACTTCCGCATCCGCCCGAACACCACTCCAAGCCGCCCGCACAAGGGCCAGCGCCCAGGCACCGTCGGCGGCGTGTCCCGTGAGGACGGGTCGGGGTAGGTCCGACGGGTGACGGGTCGCCTCGCGGTTCAACACAGCCTAGCCTGCATCAGGAGGACCGATCACCGCTTGTCTCGCGCTCCCGCTTCCGATCGCTGGCAGTCGTGACCTTGACCCGCTCATCGGTGCGTGGGCGGATGATCTCCGTCTGCTGACCGGCTGCCGTCCGCGCCGGTAACTCCTGCGTCCGGCCCGACCGGAGCCGCCTGATGATCTCGTCGGGATCGATCCACTCCTCTTCCACGACTTCCTCGTGCACCTCATCGGTGCCGTGGTCATGTCGGTGCTGTGGTGCCGCGCAATATGGACAAACGGACCACTGTAGATCCACGAGCCGCCCGCAGCTGTGGCACGCCTCCTTCAGCTGGCTGTTGCAGTGCGGGCAGATCTGATAGTCATCTTCCACGTAGTGGTGGCAGGTGGGACAGAGCGGCAACTCCTGAAGGTCCTGCAGCAGGTACTCCTCCTCCAGCGAACGCTGATATGCCTCGTCCAGCGTCTCCTTCGGGCGTAACAGCCAATAGAGCAGGAAGCCGGGGACGTAGAAGAAGACGACGAGCAGGGTCGATGCGATCTGCGTGAGGACATTCCTGCTGCGCGACTCGATATCCCGGAAGGTCCAGACCACCAGCACGAACCAGAGCGCAATGAGGTAGGCCCCACCCAAGGCGAGGAGAATCTGCAACGCGCGGGCAATGATCGCTTCCAATTCCACGTTGTGGGCTCCTTGCGTGGAGGAG